>JAOULS010000206.1 GCA_029881895.1 Cyclobacteriaceae bacterium
ATAGGTAACTATCTCACCTGTTACTGTCCGAGCTACAATTACCGCAATCTCCGTATCAAAATCAATGAGTTTTTCAAGAAGCCCTTGCTTATCAAACGCCTTATCCAAATCATCCACAGTCCGAAGAATTTGTACTCCTCTTCCATCATACCCTTCCGTTCCTAGCTTATTTACAGCTGGAAGAAAATGCCTATTATCTACAACCTCCTGCTTGCTATTTGTTAATATATATTTGGCAGTAGGGATGTTATTCGATGTATAAAATTGCTTTTGCTTTCTTTTATCTTGAATTAGCTCAATAATCTCTGGCTGAGGATAAACACTTTTTCCTTCGCTTTTTAACTTTTTAAGTGCTTCAATATTCACATTCTCAATTTCGATTGTAATTACATCACAACCTGAACCAAACCTGTAAACAGTATCATAATCAGTAAGTGCTCCCACTTGAAAGTTTTTCACTATCCCATTACATGGTGCATCTGGGTCGGGGTCTAGAATATGAACGTCAAGATTAAAATCAATAGCCGACTGGACAAGCATGCGACCTAATTGACCTCCTCCTAAAACACCTAATTTTATATTCTGATTAAACGTAGCTGGCATATAAACGAAAGATTTAAATTCTGCCGCAAGATAATCAAACATTATAACTCTTCCATCGAAATTATTTGATCTCCTATTTCTAATTGATGTACAATCTCCATTCCTTCACTCACACGAGCAAATATGGTGTATCGCCCATCGAGATGTGGAGTAGGGGAGTGTGTAATAAACCACTGTGTGCCTTCTGTGTCTTTTCCAGCCGAAGCCATGCCAACATACCCCTCGCTGTACTTTAATGGTGCAAATTCTGAACGAATGGAGTAATCCTCTCCTCCCCATCCATCTCCTCGATTACACCCTCCTTGTGCGACAAAATTAGGAACAACTCGGTGAAAGTTTTTTTCATTATAGTACCCCTTTTTCATTAATTCCATAAAATTAGCCACAGACCCTGGTGCCTCTTCTACTAATGTCTCAATTATTATTTCTCCTTTTGTTGTGCTTATTTTTATTTTCTGACGAGTAGCAATGGATTTCACCAATTCCCAATCTATGGGGTGATTATATTCGTTTTTTACGGGTATTGGTGTCAGGTTTCCTTCGAAAAAATCAATGGCTTTTTGCAATGCCTGCATGCCCTCATTGTCTTTCGGTAATTTAAGTTTCTTTTTTGCCTGATATAAAAAATCAATGGTGTCATAATGTTGTTTGTAGGCATAATCGGGATTGCTAATGACCGAAGTTACTGTTCCAATCATGGCGATATCTCCTGATAAAATGGCTTGTTTAAATACATCGGCCAATGGCAAAGCCAATGCTTCAGGAAAATAATCAGAAGCTCTTAGTTGAGCCAATGTAGTAATCCCCGAAGTACTTATTGCTTTTACTTTTGTAGAAAATATTTGGGTAACAATAAAATCATACCCTAAAAAAGAGCTACCTAACGCATTTATTAAGGCTGCCTTTTCATAATTATTTTTAGTAGTGATATACATTGATTTTATTTTTTCAACTAACGATTCATCTTGAGGGCTAGCCTTTAATGCCACCTCTAATAGTTTAGCACGAACTAACCAATGATCTAAACTATCAGCAGTATGAATTAAGCGTTTATGAATAGATGGATGCATCTTATTGCTTAATAATGCTGTAGCAGCAAGGGCAACATTCACGTTCACATCAGCAAGGGCATTAAACGCCACTTCCTGAAAATCGACTAGCTCAAAACTGTTCATCGCTCGTAGCGCATTGATACGAACGCGATAATCAGGGTCTTTCACAATTGATTGAGTAATCGCCCGAATAGTATTTTTGCTATTGTCATGGCGAAGTGCATTGGTAGAAGCCATCCGAACAAAAGGTGAAACATCGTACATGGCAGATCCAATGATGCTGTCTAGTTGTAAAGAAATGTCGATATTGCTTGTTCGAGCTAAAAAATGAGCCGCTGCAAATCTCGTCTCAAAAGAGTAGTTTGGATAGAGTAAACCTGCTGCTTTTGCAATGAGTGTATCATTATAAATCCCACGAACACCAGCACGATATAGCCCCCACGAATAGCCTTCTAACTCTATAGGGTCTTCAATTAAAATTGATGTAAAGTAATTTAATTGTTCTTTAGAAATGCATTTTCCTATTGCCTCCCATAACACTTTTCGTACAGCAACAGAATCTTCAATGTCTAATTGATTTTTAAGTTTTTCTCCTGCTTCTGCATGATACATTTGTCCCATTGCATACGCACATGCTTTACGCACCTTTACCTCTTTGTCATTAAGAAGGACACTTAATTTTTCGATACTAAGCGTATCTTGTATAGAAGCAAATGCTTCAGCAGCCTCAGCTCGGTAAATAGGGTTTTCATGTGAGAAAAAATTAATTGCTTTTTTAGCCGCTCTTCTGTCTTGATGCTCTTTGATTTGAATGAGTAAGGGGTCAGAAAAATGATTTAATGAAACGCTACTGTTTTCCTTTTTAGTCTGACAAGAAACACATACTACTACGGTTAAAAATATAATTACGTTTTTCATACTTATATATCATTCAATTGGTGTGAACTAGAGCGCATTGATATTACAAAATATAATCAATTTTACAAAAAACATAAACGGCTATAATAGAAAAGGTAATAAAGAGCGTTCTTAACCCAATACATTTAAACACTCTTGCGGAAGTTATTCCTGTGCTTATTTTAATGTCAATTAATTTGCACTTCCAAAGCCGTGTCATAGGATTAGACATTACAAATGTCGAATAGTGGGTTGGCTACTCAGAGTAAACGCATTTAAACATTTTCAGCTTTCTGAAAATACAACCAGTCCCCTTTTGAAAGGGGTGGAGGGGAATGTTAGTGAAAAACTATTTTCAGAAAGCTGAAAATAGTGCTATTACCAACCCTTTTATTTTAAATGCGTTTGCCCTGGTTGGCTACTCAAACATTCTTTTTTTCGATCATATCTTTAGCAATCGTTTTGGCTTCATCTGTCACGGTATTAGGGAAATCATTTATTTCCAAAATTCTAATGGCATTGGTATCGTTGAGTTTTTCTTCTTTTAGTTTGTAGTCAAATGTTAACAAATTATTCTGAATTGTATCTGAAAAATGGTAATAATGATAGCTGTCCATTAAGTAGTCTGTAAGCTCTATGTCATGGGTTGAAGCTAACACTAAATGGTCTTCTCTATTCAGATAGGAAAGTACTGCTTTTCCCGAAGCAATTCTTTCAACGGTGTTGGTGCCTTTAAAAAGTTCATCTAAAAGGAATAAGTTTTGGCTCTCTGATTCACTCTCAATTAATAATTCCTTTATTCGCTTTACCTCTGCATAGTAGTAGCTTGTGTCATCCAGTAAGTTATCTGAAATTCTGATGGCTGAATGAATTTTTAAGCGAGGAATAACGAATTCCTTACAACAGACAGTATTAATGGTTTGAGCTAGAATGGTATTTATACCAATCGTTCGTATAAAAGTTGTCTTCCCTGACATGTTTGAACCTGAGATAAGAATAGATTTTCTATCATTTATTTCCAGTCGATTGGAGACTGGGTTAGTGATTAGCGGATGATATATTTCATTGGCAAAAAGCGATTTATTTTGTGTTGTAAATGTTGGAATAGCATAATAGGGTAATGATTTTCTAAACGAAGCGATCGATAACGCTACATCGACCCGAGATACGGCAATGAATAAATTATTTATTGCTGATTTATTCTCGTTCAACTTTTTAATAAGTCCAAATAACATGATCGGTTCAATTAAGAATGCCCCTTTAATCAAATCAAAGAAGAACTCTAGCCCATATTCATCGAACATTTTTGATTCCCCCTTGAATAATATAGTGCTTTTCACAATTTTACGCAGGACTTTTTTGGATTCTTTAATTCGCTCCGTTCTTTCAAAAATTGCATTGGAAGTCAGTAAGTTGGACGCGACCTGATAAAGTATCAACAATTGAGGGATTGCATTAGAATAACTTAATAGGTTGTTTTTGTTCCAAAAATGAATAAAGATGTTGATAGCAGCAATCGGTAACAACACAAGAACCATGACTGGGTAGAAAAATGAAAGTATTGCAGTGATGATACTTATATTAGACAATATAGGTAGCACCCAAAACCACTTTGGCTTAGGTAAGTTATCTCCAAATATTAATCGTTGTATGTAATAAGCACCTGGATTATTGAGTCTACTTAATTCTAGTATAGTGGATTCCTTTGTTTTAGAATTTTTATTTAAGTGTTTAATGAGATTTTCGAATCCAATTGAATTATCTTTTAATATGGTTCGGAGAGTTGAATAAAGGTATTGTTGACCAAGAACCGAAGATGTTCTATCCACATACATGAATAGTTCTTCAAAATCTAAATCTTGACAAGTACTTTCAGAAATGACTTGAAAAGCATCTGCTTTATTTGAGTGTAAAAAAAACATTGCAATTCTCTCAAAATCGAAATTTGAGTCTTTTACTTTTCCAAACTTTTGTAAAATCTCTTGGTTCTTCTTTTTGGATTTGAACATCGAATGGTTTAATTGAGGATAACGCAATGCTAAACGGACGTGGCGGTCAAACGAAGTGCAGACCATAACGTCCGCAGTAAAAGTAGTAAAAAGGATTGACTTGTCAATCCGCCTACCACTAGCCATGCCGCTTTAGCGATTGTTATGGCCAGTTACTTTTTAAATTCTTCCCAACCTTTGGAATAGTACTTAGGATTCACAGAAAATTCACCTGCTCCAATATCTAAGTCACCCGAAAATGGAATCCTATGCTCGCCCCAGTTGCAAGGACGTTCACTGCTCTTGCCGTATTCACTCCAAGTCCCTACGTATTGATTGTTTTTATAGCTGTCAGAATAAGAGCTTAAATCATTGTATTTGATCGTTCCGTTTTTGTCTACATACCACCAGAGAGTCATTATACCTTCAAAAACACCAACATGATTTTGTCGAGCATTTTCACTAAAAAGGTATTTCCCAATTACAACGCCTTGTGATTTAAAACCTGAATTAGAATACATACTATCAAGTCCATAATTCATGTTTACAAATTCGCGAAATTGTTCAAAGGTTATTGTCCCTTCAAAATCACAGGTATTGTTGAATACGGTTGTTTTACCGGATACTGTATATTGATTTGGAATGTTCTCATTTTTATTAATTGAAGTAATTGAGACTTTAATTCTGCGATAATCAAACCCGATGTATCCAAAAAATTCAGTTCTAGGCATTAAAAGTTCAGAAAGATCATGTTCAATGTACTTAGTGAGCTGATTTTCTGATTTAAGACCATCAAAAAAGGTGTCCTTTGGGTTCTCCAAACCGTCCAACCAGTCCTTTGATTGTTGGGTAAAGGCCTCAGTTGAAATCAGAAGTATTAGAAGAATTATTAGTCTCATAAGTCATATGATTGGCCATACGTCACAGGTCAAGTAGGCAAGGGGAATTTCGCCCCAAGCCTCTCACAGAACCGTACGTGATAGTCTCCCATCATACGGCTCTTGTTATACGAACTTAACACTTTAATC
>JAOULS010000016.1 GCA_029881895.1 Cyclobacteriaceae bacterium
GTTATTTTTTAGCTGGGCTTCAAGTGCTGGATCGGCTTTGTCAATTTTATTACCTACACACACAAATGGCTTTCCACTATTCTCTAGTCGGTTTACTTCTTTTAGTATCTCGGTTACCGAATCATTCACTAGGTCGAACATATAGATAATCAAAGAAGCCGTTTTCATTTTGGCTTGGGTGCGTTCTACTCCTATGGCTTCAATGGTGTCGGTCGTTTCTCGCAGCCCTGCGGTATCGATAAACCGGAAATTGATACCTTCAATGGTAATTTCGTCTTCAATGGAATCGCGTGTAGTACCTGCAATTTCGGAAACGATGGCACGCTCTTCATTCAGCAAGGCATTGAGTAGGGTAGACTTCCCTGCGTTGGGCTTCCCCGCAATTACGGTGGGTACGCCATTTTTTATCACATTGCCCAAGTCGAAGCTCTTTATTAGTGCTTCGATAACCACTAATAGTTTATTAATTAGTGCTTTGAGGTCATCACGGTCAGCAAATTCCACATCTTCTTCACCAAAATCGAGTTCGAGCTCAATCATAGAGGCAAAATGAATAAGTTCTTCTCGTAAGCGGCCAATTTCTTTGGAAAAACCACCTCTCATTTGGTTCATGGCGGCTTCATGCGAAGCGGCAGTATCGGAATTGATGAGATCTGCTACCGCTTCGGCCTGTGCTAAATCAAACTGACCGTTTAAAAAAGCACGTTGGGTGAATTCACCTGGCTTGGCCAGTCGAGCTCCGTTTTTTAGTAGGAGCTTGATAACTTGTTTCACAATGTATGGTGAGCCATGAGTGGAAATTTCCACTACATTTTCTTTAGTAAACGAGGTAGGCGTTTTAAAAATAGAAACAAGCACTTCATCAATAATAGCTTCCCCCTTGTCTTCGGATTTACCTCGCAAAGTCCCGAAATGGATGGTGTGTGAGGGTTGTTTTTCTAAGTCTTTGCCTTTAAATACTTTATTGGTAATGCTGATGGCATCATCACCAGATAAGCGAATTACGGCAATGGCGCCTACTCCTTGTGGGGTAGCCAATGCTATGATGGTATCTTGGATATTGGTCATTGGATATTCGTGCTTTAGTATTTATAAACCGATTATTCGTCTTTTCCGTATGAAGGTTCATCTTCGTTAACCATATTTGTTCCAACACTTTTTATAAACTTATTCAACATTTTACCTAAAATATTTAGTTCTTCGATAAGAAGCTCGTGTTTATCATCGTCAAGAAGATTTCTTTTATTGGTTTTTGCAATCCACGTTTTTGTTTCGAATAAAGAACCACGTGAATAATAGTAGAATTTTTTAGAGTCCTTGTGATGATATCTGCCAAAGCCTTCGCTGATATTTGCAGCAATTGAATCAGAAGATCGAACCATTTGTTTTCCAAGAGTATCTTTTTCGAAGTGATTCCATGGAATTACTATTTTCCAAATTAACTCGGCTACCTCCATACCTTTTTTATAGACTCTTAAATCTTCTAAATCCATTTTTTTTCTCCTATTCTAACCACCAATCACTAACCAATAACCACTAACCACCAACCACTAACCACCAACCACTAACCACCAACCACCAATCACTACTTATTAAACCCTCTTAATTTTATTTGCGTCAGTTTGTTTTTTGTGTCTAATGGAAAATCACCTCTCATCATCCAGTCGTAGTAGCCAGGTTCGCGTTGCAATACTTCTGTTACGGGCTTTCCTCTGTGTTTTCCGAAGTTAAATACTTCTATGCCATCTTTCATCACCATACTACCACGTAAATCAACCATGTTACTGGTAAATAAATCATGAATTACCTTCATGTCGTTTTTGATTTCCCCTAATTCTTTCCCTAAATTATCGACTACTTTTTCGTTTTCATAGCGTTCTATCTGAGCTTCGAACACTTCTAGTGTAGCTTTGGTATCTACCTCTGCACTATGCGCCCCGTCCAATGTTTTGCCACAGTAGAATTTATACGCTGCCCCTAATGTTCTTTTTTCCATGGCATGGAATATCTTTTGAGCATCGACTAGTTTTCTTTTCGATACATCAAACTCTACCTCGGCACGTAAAAATTCCTCAACAATCACAGGAATATCGAATTTTAATATATTGAACCCGCCCAAATCGGCTCCTTCTAAAAATTTAGAAAATTCTTTAGCTACCATTTTAAATGTAGGTGCATCCTTTACATCCTCATCGTATATGCCATGTATCAAACTCGTTTCTAATGGTATCGGGATGGTAGGGTTTATTTTCATAGTTTTGGTAATTACCTCACCACTTGGCATCGCTTTCACGATGGATATTTCGACAATACGATCGTGTGAGGTGTTTGTACCTGTTGTTTCTAAATCGAAAAAGGCAAGTGGGTTTTTCAGGTTTAATTTCATGAGCGTATCGTTGTTATTTTTTATGTTATTTAGTACTGTATAAAAGTATAATTTGTGCGTTATAAACGCTTTTATTTTGTTTCTGTAATCTTTTTTCCTAATGCAGGGATATCCATGTTATCATAATTTCCAGAAGTCATTAACAATGCATTTTTATTCTCCCATTGTTGTTCTAATAGGTGTTTTTCTAATGCTTTACGGTTATCAAAAACCAAAATATTATCTTCTCCAAAAGCAATTTTCACTTTGGAAATAGACAAAGGAGGTAATTTTTTAGCTGCCACAGTATGTGGGTTGAAATAAACAATTTTTATATCTGCTAATTGTAAAGTTCCCTTGTAGTTACTGATAAAATCGGTATTTAAACTACTAAAGGTGTGTAATTCCAAACAAGCCACCAATTTACGATCAGGATATTGTTTTTTGAAGGCACTAGTGGTGGCAGCCACTTTCGATGGGGCATGGGCAAAATCTTTATATACAGTAGTATGTTCGTTTTCAGCTACTAAATCGAGGCGTAAGTTGGCCCCTTCAAACGAAGGGATCGCAGCATAAAATTGTTCGTCTGTAATTCCTAGTTGCATGAGTATTGTTTTTGCGCCACTTATGTTTTCTAAATTATGTTGACCAAATACCTTAATAGGAATTTTATTTTTGTCGTGAATCAAGAAAGTATCATGATCAATACGTATACTAGGGTGTGCTTCATAGGCAGCGGAGGTTGCACCATTTTTATTATTAATGGCTGCCGAAGTACATTTTTTATCACCTTTGTAGTAGGTGATAAATCCATTCGCTGGGGTTAGGTCGGCAAATTTTTCAAACTGTTCAGTATAAAATGCTTCTGTAGGAAATACATTCATATGATCCCAAGCAATGCCGCTAATCAGTCCTATATGGTGGTGGTATTTAAAAAACTTAGCGGTCATGTCCAAAGGAGAGCTTAAATACTCATCGCCCTCGATAATGATGATGGGTGCATCAGAAAGGCGAACACTGTTTTCGAATCCGTTTAATGCCGCTCCAACAGCATAATCAAAATCCTTGTTACAGTAGTTTAATACATGCATAATCATGGAAGTAATGGTTGTTTTCCCATGACTTCCTGCAATTACCACTCGTTTTTTGTCTTTCGATTGCTCGTAAATGTATTCAGGAAATGAATAGATCTTTATACCGAGTGCTTGTGCTTTTAACAACTCTGGATTGTCCTTTCGGGCATGCATCCCTAAGATAATAACATCTATAGCTGTTGTTATGGCTTCAGGTTGCCATCCTTCAACAGTTGGTAATAACCCAAGTCTTTTTAGTTTTGATTTTGAAGGTTCAAAAATTTCATCATCAGAACCAGATATTTCATAGCCCTTGTTTTTGAGTGCTATGGCGAGATTGTGCATGATACTACCACCAATAGCTATAAAATGAATCTTTTTTACGTTACCCATGTGTTGATTTTCTATGAAGTGTCAAAATTAAAATAAAAATATTGTAAAGGGAGCGTAACTATACTATTTATGGATTTTTACAGGTGATAAAAACTATTTACATTTGTCGCCTATTTATTTTGCATACGAATATGCTATAGTTGGTGATTTATGACAAATCTTTTTTACCGTTTTTATCAGTTTTCAAAAAATAAGCAAAAAGCATTCATTGGTATTGTTGGGCTTATTGTAGTGTTATTAGGGTATTTATCCGCTCATATTAAGCTTGAAGAGAATATCATCAACCTTATTCCTCAGGATAAGGAGATAAGGTATATCAATAAGGTATTGCAAAGTTTTAAGCTCAATGAACAGATGGTAGTTCATGTGTATCAAGAAAATGAAGATACAACATCAAATGCTGATACACTTATTGATTTCGCTCATGCGTTTGCCGATACGTTAGAAGAAGTAAGTGGTCAGTACATCGACTCGGTACGCATTGAATTTTCGGACAGTAATATCGAAACCCTATATAGCTACTACCTTAACAATATTCCTTTTTATATGGAGGATGAAGATTATGTGGCGTTGCAAGAGAAGATTTCAAAAGAAGGAATTCGTGAAACCCTTGATAATAAACTAAAATCGTTAATGTCGCCCATGAGTGTGGTGACAAAAAAAATGATGATAAAAGATCCTTTTGGATTAATAAACAAACCTCTTCAGCGGGCTAGAGCATTACAGCAAGACGATAAAATTCAATTGTATCAAAATCATTTGGTGAGTAAAGATGCGAGGCATCTTATCTTTTTTCTCGATTTAGCGAATCCTCCTAATGAAACAAAGAATAATGGAAAGTTAATAGAGCATTTCAAGCTATTGATCGAACACTATGCTACTTCAAATTTTGGTATAGAATATTTTGGACAGGCAGCAGTAGCAGTAGGGAATGCTGAACGTATAAAAAACGACATTATACTGACGGTAAACCTAGCGGTAGCCGTTCTTTTTGTTTTTATCTCTTTGTTTTATCGCAAAATCCACACTTTTCTTCTAGTGCTTTTGCCAGGACTGTTTGGAGGACTAGTAGGGGTTACTGTATTGGTACTTTTTAGACCAAGTATTTCAGCGATATCGCTGGGTGTGGGCTCTATTTTATTAGGGGTAACATTTGATTTTGCATTGCATTTTATTACGCATTACACACATCAAAAAGACGTAAAAAAATTATTTTCCGACATCTCCTTACCTCTTCTTATTAGTGCCATTACTACCTCTTGTGCGTTTCTTTCTTTGTTGCTTATTCGATCGACCGCATTGCAAGATTTGGGATTGTTTGCTGGAGTAAGTGTTATGAGTGCTGCGCTTTTTACGCTTATGGTTTTGCCTCACTTGGTGATTGGTAAAAGCAATCTCAAAGAGGTGAAAGTAAATTTCATTCAAAGAAATATTGGGAAACTTGCCAATTTCCCATTTCATAAAAGTAAGTGGGCGTTAGCGCTATTTGCGATAATTACAGTGATGAGTTTGTTTACTTGGAAAAATTTTTCTTTTGAAACAGACATGTTGAAGCTCAATTACATGAGTCCTGAATTGAGAGCGTATGAGGAAAACCTAAATGAAGTGTCAAATTTTTCGGTTAACAATGTGTACTTGGTTACGTCAGGTAATGACTTTGGGGAAGCGCTAAACAATAACATACCGCTAAAGAACAAACTTCGTGTAGCACTAGACGATTCTCTTATATTGGATTACCTTACGGTAAATGATATCATTCCTGATGAGAAAACTCAAAAATATCGTGTGGAAAAATGGCATTCGTTTTGGAAAAAGAATCCTAAAACTACGGTGTTAAAAGAATTACATAGGGAAGCTGAGAATATTGGCTTTCGTGCCAATACGTTTATTGGGGTAAATAGCACGTTGTATAAAAATTATATTACGATTAGTAAAAATGATTTAAATAATCTCTTGTCTGTATTTGGTGAAGATCTTATTGTATATAACAATGAAGCTGTTTCAGTGGTGTCTAGCGTTAAGCTACACACCAAAAATAAGCCGGCTTTAATAGAATTGGTGAAGGATATGCCCAATGTCACGATTATAGATAAGGGTTATTTCACGTATCGGTTAGTAAACCTGTTAAAAGAAGATTTTAGCTATTTGGTAAATGCTTCACTCATTATCGTATTCATTATTATTTTGTTGAGTTATGGAAGAATTGAGTTAACGATAATTGCTTTTACCCCTATTTTACTTAGTTGGTTGTGGACACTTGGCATCATGGGACTGTTTGATTTAAAATTCAATATTGTCAATATTATCATTTGTACGTTTATTTTCGGTCTTGGGATCGACTATAGCATTTTCGTAGTCAGAGGGCTTACCCAAAAATACAAATACAATCAGGATGACTTAATTTCATTTAAGAAGAGCATTTTGTTATCTGCAATTACTACTTTGGTAGGGATAGGGGTATTAATTTTCGCACAACACCCTGCATTAAAATCCATTGCGTTATTAGCGATTACAGGGATCGTTTCTGTTATTTTTATTACTTTTACGATACCTCCCATTCTTTACAATTTTTTGATCCAAAAAAGAAAAGAAAAAGGATATGTTGCCTATTCTTTTGTTTCTCTACTGTTTTCAGTTTGGGCGTTTTTGCAATTTTTAGTAGGCTGTTTTGTGTTAATTCCGTTTCATCTTTTATTGAGATTACCAATAGGAAAGGTGAAATCTCGCAAACTTCTTTTTCATCGCTTGGTAACCTTGTTTTCAAGAACGCTTCTGTTTTTTATGGGAAATGTGAAAAAATCATTTGTAAATAAGCAAAATATTGATTTCTCTAAACCTTCGGTGATTATTGGGAACCATCACTCATTTGTTGATATATTACTCTTGCTTTCTCTACATCATAAAACGGTAATGGTGACGAATGACTGGGTATATAATTCTCCTTTCTTTGGGAAAATTGTTCAATTTGCCGATTTTATACTGTCCTCGGAGGGGATGGAAACGCAAGAGGTGAAAATCAAAAATTTGATACAAGAAGGGTATTCGATTATTGTTTATCCAGAAGGAACGCGATCTCCTGATTTTAAATTGGGAAGGTTTAAAAAAGGAGCATTCTTTCTAGCTGAAAAATTTAACTTAGATATACAACCTGTTATTCTTCATGGTACTTCGTATGTAATGCCTAAACAAGATGGATTCGCCATGAAAATGGGAGGGGATATAGTGCTAAAATTCCTTCCTCGAATAACGAATAGTGACCTTTCTTTTGGGACAAGTTATTCGGAACGGACTAAGAAAATAAGCAAGTATTTTAAAAGTGAATATCAAAAATTTCGCGAAGAGAAAGAGTACCCTAGTTATTTTAAACATGAGCTAATGGGGAATTACCTCTATAAGGGGCCTGTTTTAGAATGGTATTTGCGTGTGAAATACAAACTAGAAGGGAAGTATCGCCTTTTTCATGAATTAGTTCCAAAAGAGGGGAGCATTGTTGATGTAGGATGTGGGTATGGATTAATGTCATACGCTTTAGCTTTTAGCGGAGAGAATAGAGCAATTACAGCGATTGATTATGATGAAGATAAAATAGAAGTCGCTAAAAACTGCCCTTCAAAACCCAAAGGATTGAAATTTGTAGTAGGCGATGTTGTAAATTATTCATACAATATTTCCGATACTTTTGTGGTAAGCGATGTTTTGCACTATCTTACAGTCGAAGGGCAACAAATGCTCTTATTAAATATGCTAAATAGTCTTTCTGATAAAGGAATGATCATTATTCGTGATGGAGATCGAGATAAAAAAGAACGTCATAAAGGAACAAAATTCACGGAAGTTATTTCTACAAAAATAGGTTTTAATAAAACGAAAAATGAGTTGAATTATATCTCAGGAAATACAATAAAAGAATTTGCAACTACAAATAACTTGGCATTGGAAATAATTGATAAGAGTAAGCTGACTTCAAATATCGTATTTGTATTACGTAGAAATACTAACTAATGGAAGAACAATATGACATCATTATTATTGGTAGTGGACTAGGAGGGTTAGAGTGTGGTGTAATACTGAGTAGGGAAGGCTATAAGGTATTGGTACTTGAAAAGAATAAGCAACTGGGAGGAAATTTGCAGACCTTTTCTAGAGATAAACGTATATTTGACACAGGAATTCACTACATAGGAGGTCTTGATGAAGGGCAAAATTTGAATCAATATTTTAAGTATTTAGGGATAATGAAAGACCTAAACCTTAAACGGATGGACGAAGATGGTTTTGATTTAATCTCGTTTGATGACGATGAAAAAGTGTATCGGCATGCCCAAGGGTATCAAAATTTTATAGATCAACTAGCTCAGGATTTTCCAGAAGAGATTAATGGCATTAGAACATATTGTGATAAGCTGATAGAAGTTTGCAATA
Source organism: Cyclobacteriaceae bacterium (assembly GCA_029881895.1). Taxonomy (GTDB): domain Bacteria; phylum Bacteroidota; class Bacteroidia; order Cytophagales; family Cyclobacteriaceae; genus JAOUKH01. Next base: position 8,254 of record JAOULS010000016.1, read on the forward strand.
CGTTTCCGATGTACAATTTAGAGCCTAGTAATAGTGACCTACAAAACATGCCTTTTTTAGATGTAAATGCCTATGAATTTATTTGTTCAGTAACAAATAATCAACGATTAAGAAATGTATTAGCGGGAACTAATGTACTATATGCTGGCGAGGCGGATAAAACACCTTTATATGTTCATGCTTTAGTGGTGAATTCGTATATAGAAAGTGCTTATAGATGTGTAAATGGGAGTACACAAATTGCAAAACTTTTGACTAGAGTGATATTAAATAACGGAGGTAAGGTATTAAAACATGCTCATGTCACAAAATTTCATTTTAAAGGAAATACGATCGAAAGTGTTGAGCTAGAAGATGGAAGAGCATTTTTTGCAAAAAACTTTATATCAAACGTTCATCCTGCCGTTACATTAGAAATGGTAGAAGAGGGTAAAGTTAGGAATGCCTACCGAAAACGTATTACAAGTTTGTCTAATACTGTTTCTACATTTATCGTTCATATTGCTTTAAAACCAGGAAAAATAAAATATTTTAATTATAACATCTATCATTACTTCGATCCAGATGTTTGGAAAGGACCTCATTATAAAGTAGAAGATTGGCCGCTAAGTTTTGCAGTTTTTACTGGTGTTACAAGTAAAAATGATGGCTATGCCGACACCATAACATTAATGGCATATATGCGTGAAGAAGAAACGCAACAATGGGCAGACACATATAATGTGGTGTCAAAAGTTATGGAAAGGGGAGAGGCTTATGAGGAATTTAAAATTAAAAAAGCGGAGAAATTAATTGATGCCCTGGAGAAGCGCTTACCAGGCGTAAAACAAAGTATTCATAGTTATTATACGTCAAGCCCACTATCCTATCGTGACTATATTGGAGATAAATGGGGGTCATTATATGGTGTAATGAAAGACTATAAAAATCCTTTAAAAACATTTATTTCTGCCAAGACAAAAGTGCCAAACTTATACCTTACTGGCGAGAATTTGAATATGCATGGGGCATTGGGTGTTACCATTGGTGCTGTAACTACTTGCTCGGAGTTTCTTACGAATGATTATATTATGAAAAAGGTGGTGAAAGCATAAATATGCTAGCTACAGTAAAAAAAATAATAACCCATAAGTATATGAAACGATTCATAATTTTTTCGATCACTTTGGTGGTGTTATCTCATTTGTTTTATTCTTGTGCTGTTAATAAGGCAAATAAAGCTTTTCATAAAAATATTGCTAATAGTCCTTATGATGTGGTAATTGTACCGGGATTTCCTTTTCTTGACCATGATTCAATTTGGCATGATGTGATGAAAATGAGGGTGTATTGGGCACACTACTTATATGAAAACAAGTATACTGAAAACATAATATTCTCAGGTAGTGCTGTGTATTCCTCCTATATCGAAAGCGAAGTAATGAAATTACATGCAGTTGCTATTGGCGTGCCTGCTGAAATTATTTACACAGAAAAAAAAGCAGAACATAGTACAGAAAATTTATACTATTCTTACCATTTAGCAAAATCGATGGGCTTTGAAAAAATAGCGTTGGCTACTGATCCTTTTCAAACCTCTATGCTTACGAGCTTTGCTAAACGGAAAAAACTAGATGTAGATTATCTTCCTGTGGTATTTGATACACTAAAGATAATTGATAAAATCAACCCTGTTCTTGATCTTTCTAGTGCAAAAACAGAAAATTTTATTTCAATTACAGAAAGAGAAAGTACGTGGAAAAGATGGATGGGGACTTTAGGTAGAAATATAAAAGAATAAAATTGATAAGCGTCCTGAATGAAAAAAGTAGTAAAAATCGTAAAACACACATTATTGATAGTAGTAGCATTACTAATAGTGCTATTTGCTGTTTATGTTTATGATGTTCGTATTACGCTTCCTGAGGTTGGTCGATCTAAACTGGAAGGCCACCAAGTAAAAACAATAGGTGTTGATCGTTTTCAACTCGATAACAATTGGTTGAGGAAAAATGAATTTGGACTGTGGGAATTATACCTAGAAGGAGAAGCCTACGAACGTGGAGAGGCTTTTGGGAAGTTGGCGTATACCCTTAATGAACAAAAAGAGGCTGCATTTATTGATGAAATTAGAAATAAAGTGCCTTCAGAAGGGTTTCTTACTTTCTTAAAGTATTTAGTGGGATGGATCAATCGCGACTTAGATGATTATATTCCAAATGAATACCTTCTTGAAATTTATGGTAGTGCTCAGTCGATGTCTGATCGGTTTGATCATATAGGACCTAAGTTTCATCGTATTCTAAATTATCATGCAGCTCATGATATTGGTCATGCACTTCAAAATATGAACCTTGTAGGGTGTACTTCTTTTGGTGTTTGGAACGACCAAACAGATAGTGCTACTATTCTTATTGGTAGAAATTTTGACTTTTATTTTGGGCAAGAGTTTTCGAAAGATAAAATAGTCGCTTTTGTTAACCCAGCCGAGGGGTATAAATTCATGTCGGTTACTTGGGCTTGTTTTAGTGGTGTAGTTTCTGGGATGAATGAAAAAGGCCTTACTGTCACCTTAAATTCAGCCAAATCCCCCATTCCTTTTAAAGGAAAAACGCCCGTGTCGTTAATTGCTCGTCAAATTTTACAATATGCCTCTACCATAGATGAAGCCTATGCAATTGCCAATACCTATGAGTCATTTGTCTCTGAAACTTTTTTAATTGGTTCTAAAATTGACAAGAGAGTAGGGCTTATCGAAAAAACACAGGATAAAACGGAGTTGTATTTTTCTGATACTTCTAGAATGGTAGTAACCAATCATTTTCAGAGCGATGCACTTGTAAATTCAAAAGAAAACATATCCTATCGTGAAGAAGGCGTTTCCGATTATAGGTACCAACGGGTAAACATGATGTTAGATTCTATAGAAACGATTGATGTAAATGATGTCGTAAATATATTAAGAGATCGAAATGGGTTGGATGGCGATAAGTTAGGAATGGGGAATGAAAAAGCAATAAACCAACTAATAGCACATCATTCTGTTATTTTTTCACCGAACGAATTAAAAGTATGGGTTTCAGCTGCGCCTTACGCTTTGGGGACGTATGTGGGATACGACTTAAATCATATTTTTAACGGAAATTTTAATGACTCTATTAGCATAGCAGCCGATCCTTTTTTATCAAGTACGGATTACAAAAAATATGAGCTGTTTATGAAGGTGAAAGAACAGATACAGGTGTACTTAATGACTGGAGGAGAACCGTTTCTTTCAGAAAGTGTGATTGAAAATTTTATAGCTAGTAATCCTGATAGCTATCTCACTTATTTCTATCTTGGTGATTATATGAGAGCCATTGAAGCGTATGAAAGTGCTGTAGATTATTATCAAGTAGGTTTAACTAAAAATATCGCTCGTGCAAGTGAGCAGCAGCATATGCAAGAAGGATTACGATATTGTATAAAAAAAACACAATAATGATTTTAGGAATAGGAACTGACATTATTGAAATCGCGAGAATGGAACGTTCACTAAGTAAGGGTGAAGCCTTTAAACGATTGGTGTTTGCTAGTGAAGAAATTTCTTATTGTGAGGCTCAAGGAAATTCAAAAGCATCGTATGCAGGTAGGTTTGCCGCAAAAGAAGCATTTTTGAAAGCATTAGGCACAGGTTGGGTTGGAGAAATGAAATTGTCTGATATTGTTGTGTTAAATAATGATGAAGGAAAACCTTATTTTAATTTAAAAAATGAGGTGAAAAATGAGGCTGAAAGTAGAGGTGATATTTCTATTCATTTGTCAATCTCTCATTCTGAAATACATGCTACTGCAGTAGTCATTATCGAAAAATAAATATGAAGAATTTAATTCCACCTATTGAAACGCAACCAATAGAAGAGATACAGTCTTATCAACTAAAATTGTTGAAGCAAACGTTGGCGTATGTTCAAAAAAATGGCAGTTTTTATAAAAAACATTTCGATACACATCATATAAATATTGATCAGGTTAATTCTATTTCGGATTTGAAAAAAATTCCAGCAGTATCAAAAAAAGAATTACAACAGTATAATAAAGAATTTTGGTGTGTAGGACAGAATAAATTAATAGACTATTGTAATACATCGGGTACTGAAGGGCAGCCAGTTACGGTGCCACTTACCGAGAAAGATCTTACTAGGTTAGCTTACAACGAATCGATTTCTCTTGCTTGTGCAGGAGGGAATGAAAATGATATTTTTCAAATTATGACAACTATAGACCGTAGGTTTATGGCCGGACTTGCTTACGCTGAAGGTGTACGGAAACTAGGGGCAGGATTGATACGAGTAGGGCCCGCATTGCCTGAGCTGCAATGGTTGAATATTAAAGAGCTAAATCCTACAATTTTAATCGCAGTACCTTCTTTTTTAATCAAACTAATTGATTATGCTGAAAATCATAAAATTGACTATAAAAAGTCTTCTATTAAAAAAGCAGTATGTATCGGTGAAGCCATCCGTGACGATGAATTGAAACTAAATGCATTAGGGAAAAGAATCACAGAAAAGTGGGGGATAGAACTTTATTCAACCTATGCATCTACGGAAATGGGAACAGCTTTTACGGAGTGCCAAGAAGGACAAGGAGGGCATGAACACCCTGAATTAATTATTACTGAAATTTTAGATGATAATAATAGTCCTGTTGTGGATGGTGAGTTTGGAGAATTGACTATTACCACTCTAGGAGTGGAGGGAATGCCCTTAATTCGTTTTAAAACAGGAGATATATGTAGAAAATATGCTGCTCCATGTGCTTGCGGAAGAAATACAGCTAGAATAGGGCCATTATTAGGTCGTAAAAATCACATGATCAAGTATAAAGGAACAACGATTTATCCTCCTGCTATTTTTGATGTATTAGATCACCAAGATTACATTTCTTTATATTGTGTTGAAATAGCTTCTGACGAATTCGGTAATGATATGATCAATGTAAAATTTAGTGCTGAAAGAGCGTTTGATAATGATGCACTCAAAAAGAATTTTAAGACAAGGTTACGCGCTACTCCTCATTTAGAAGAGATGTCGTTTGAGGAATTATTTAGAATTGTACACCCCAAAAACAGCCGTAAGCCTGTTAAATTGATAGATATTAGGAGAGTGTAGTTGAAAAAATATATTTCGCTCTTCCATTACCCTAAAATGGATAGTTAAAAGGGTGATTTTTCTTGTTGTTTCTGAAAAGAGAGTAGCGCTAAATAAAGTTTGTGTGTTGGTAATCCCATCACATTATAATATGACCCTTCAATGCTTTCAATGGTAGTCATCCCTAGCCATTCTTGTATTCCGTACGCTCCAGCTTTGTCAAACGGTTGGCATGTGTTAATATAGTAGTCGATCTCTTCTTTGCTAATAGTTCGGAACGTTACTAGGGTAGTATCACTAAAACATGTTTTATGCTTCTTACTTAGTAAACACACGCCTGTTATTACTTGATGTGTTTTGCCTGATAGACTTAAAATCATTTGATAAGCATCATCGTAATCTTTAGGTTTTCCTAGTATCTTATTTTCTAATACAACAATGGTATCAGAGGCAATAATCGTTTCGTCACTCACTACATCTAATAATGCATGTGCTTTTTTTGAAGCCAAATATTCAGGCACCTCTTCTGGGGGCAAATCATCAGGATACGATTCCTCAGTATCTTTCGTTTTAATAGTAAAATCAAATCCCATGTCACGAAGTAATTGCTGTCTTCTTGGGCTTTTCGAAGCGAGTACTAGAGGAAGATTGAAATTAGAGTAAATCGACATTGTAGTAGCCTCCTTTGTTTATTTTTCTATTTAATGAATGTTGTATTATTAACTGAGCGATAGTGAATAAGTTTCGCAAAGTAATGAGTTCTGTAGAGGTAACCTCTGAACTTATTAGAGCGTTAAATTTTTGTTCTAATTTGTTTATTTCTTCTTGTGCATTCGTAAGCCCAGTGGTAGACCTGACAATACCTACTGAATGAATCATAACCTCTTGCAATTGTCGTTGTAATGATTGGGTGAGTGTATCATTGATCGTTTCAATTTTATAATGCGTTAAATTAAACGAATGGTTTTGCGCAATAGTATCCTTCATTGTTCTAGTGGTGTGCAGGTAAGTGCGATGTGCAAATACTACTGCCTCTAATAAAGAGTTTGAAGCGAGTCGATTTGCACCATGAAGACCTGTGCGAGAACACTCGCCTATAGCATAAAGGTTTGCGATACTTGACAAGCCATCTTGATTTACTTTAATTCCTCCACAGACATAATGTGCAGCTGGAGCGACAGGAATCATATCGTGAGCTGTATTGATGCCAATTTCTATGCATTTTGTATGAATACTTGGAAAATGGTGCCTAAATTTCTCGTTATCTAAGTGCGTGCAATCTAGGTAAACATGGTTAGTGTCATTTTTATTGAGTTCAGAATGTATTGCCCTTGCTACAATGTCTCTTGAAGCTAACTCTTTTCTTTCATCATATCGATGCATGAAGGCTTCTCCATCTTTGTTTCTAAGAATTGCACCAAAGCCACGTACGGCTTCGGAAATTAAGAATACAGGCTTTTTGTCAGGGTAATATAAAGCCGTAGGATGAAATTGAATAAATTCCATGTCTTCAATTTTAGCCCCTGCTCTTTTTGCCATTGCAATACCATCTCCAGTAGCAATATCAGGGTTTGTAGTAAAGGGATATGCCTGACCAGCACCACCCGAAGCTAAAATGGTTTGCTTTGCCTTGATGTGCTTTATTTCTCTTTTTAGATTGTCTAGCACAACTACTCCATGACAAGAAGATGAATTGTTGTTATTAATAGTTATGAGGTCGATTGCGGTGTGAAAAGAAAGAATTTTGATGTTCGTCATTTTGATGGCAGTAGCTCTTAAAGCTCTCATAATTTCTCTACCTGTCATGTCTTTATGATGAACGACACGATGTTTTGAATGACCTCCTTCATTTTCAAGAGAAAATCCTCCATCATTGTTTTTATCGAATTGAGCTCCCCAATTTATGAGCTCTCTTAACCGCTCAAGACCTTCGTTTACTACGATTTCGACCACCTCTTTGTCGCAGATGCCATCTCCTGCAATAATAGTGTCTTTTATATGCTGCTGTGCGGAATCCTTGTCGTAATCTGTCACTACTGCAATTCCTCCTTGTGCATATTTAGTGTTTGATTCATTCAAATCATTCTTTGTGACAACAAGAATGTTGTGATGTGGGGCGTCTTCGGCCACCTTTATAGCATACGAAAGTCCTGCAATACCAGATCCTATTATTAGAAAATCGGTATCAGTCATCTTTATTTATTTGATAAAGCTAACATTCTTTCGATAGGTAGCTTTGCTTTTACTCGAATGTGTTCTGGGACATCTACTTCTGGAGAGCCAAATTTTAAACAATCACGAAGTTTTTGTAAAGTATTCATTTTCATGTAGGAGCATTCGCTACAAGCACATGTATTATCTTCTTTCGAAGGTGCTGGAATTAAAATTTTGTCTTGTACGTCTTGTTGAATTTGATGTAGTATACCTACTTCTGTAGCAATTATGAAAGTTGACTTCGTACTATTGTTTATATAATCCAACATTTGTGTTGTTGAGCCAATATAGTGAGCTATTTTTAAAATATGACTTTCAGATTCAGGGTGGGCTACTATTTCTGCTTCAGGGTACTCTTTGTAAATAGAGATCAGTTTTTCCATGGAAAAGGCTTCGTGTACTACGCAAGCACCATCCCATAATACTAGATCACGACCCGTTTGTTGAGCTACATATTTCCCTAAGTTTTTATCTGGTGCAAAAATTAAAGGCTGATCTTTAGGGTAAGCGTTTACCACTTTTATAGCATTTGATGAAGTGCAAGTGATGTCGCTAAGCGCTTTTACTTCTGCCGAACAGTTAATGTACGTAATTACTTTGTGATTGGGGTGCTGTTTTATAAACGTTTCAAATGCTCCTGTTGGCGCAGATTCAGCTAACGAGCACCCTGCGTCTAAATCAGGTAATAGTACTGTTTTATGGGGGTTGATGATCTTGGCAGTTTCTGCCATAAAGTGAACACCCGCAAAAACGATGACATCGGCATCTGTTTTAGCAGCTTCTTGCGAAAGCCCTAAACTGTCACCTACATAGTCAGCGATGTCTTGTATTTCAGGCACCTGATAGTAATGAGCTAAGATGATAGCATTTTTTTCAATTTTTAGTTGAAGTATTTCTTTTGCTAAATCGTTATTCATTGTTGTTTTTGAATTCATCTAAAATTCTTTTAGTAAAAGTGTCACAAAGGTAAGAATTAGGAAATACTCCTCCGACAATATTTTGAAATATATAAAAATTGATATATCAATGACCTCTTTTGGTGAATGTTTGAGGTGCTTTGTACTATTCTATTATGTCAATTTTGTGATTAAAATTCGTCTTCTTTTATTGAGCTAAATAAAAACCCACAAATCACTTTTGGATAAAAATAAGTAGATTTCTGAGGCATGGTATACCCACTATGACATACCTTTTTTATTTCATCCATTGTCACATCATTAGTGATAATAGCCATTTGAGCTTCATTTTGAAACACTTTGGTGAGGCAGTCAGCAAAATTTCGGTCAAATAATATGTTCTCGGAGGAGCGTTGTTTACTTCCAATAATTGATAACGCTTTTTCTATAATGAAGTAGTGCATTACAGTTAAGTCTAACTGTTTTATTTCTTCCGAAAAAGGCCAATCAAGCTGAGTGTGTATTTCTGGTTTAAGTCTTAATTTGTAGCTGTTATTTTTGAAAATAAGACCAAAAGCCCATTGTTTACCTAATATGATTTCATTAATAGAAAATGGATCCATGATCTCTTTAATAACAAAATACTGACTTAATACTTCCATGATCTTTTCTTCACTAAAATCTAGCAGCCCTTTTATCAATCGATGAGTAGGGAGAACCCTGAGGTTGTCAGTTTCAGTATTAGTGAGGTACATCATGTGAAAGTTGTACCCTTCATTGCCAGTATGGTTCGGGTTCTCAATTTGTCTTGCTTTCCTGTATTCTAAAGATCCCTCATACCTATGATGACCATCTGCCAAAATGATATTTTTTTCTTTTATGAGGTTTACAAATTCATCAATAACAGACGGGCTATTAATTACGGCAAAAACATCTCTGACACCTTGATAATCTTCGGTTTCAAATAGTGGGGTATTGATGGCCTCATCCATGTGTTTTTCTAGCACATATTCTGGATCGGTATATAGCCCATGCGTAGGGCTTACATTTAGTTGTGTTTTATTCAATAAATCAATTCGATCATTTACGGATTTAGGCATAGTGTTTTCATGCCTTAAAATCACCTTGTCTGACCAGTCATATGCTTTTATATTGCAAATAAAGCCTTTTCGGCAAATTTCTGAGCTATTGCCTGGAAGGGTAAAGTATTGATAATAGACATAGATACTAGGCACCTCATCCTGTACGATTATTTTTTTTGATTTCCACAGGTTAAGAATTTCTAATGCATTTTCAGAAGGATTACTACCAGTAGGTACAGATAGATGAATACTATTCAATTCATTTTCGTATAACTTATTTCGTTGTTTTTCAGAAACCACATCAAATAGGGGTGAAGTAAGGGAATCAATGCTTTGTTTTAATTCGTCATTGTATAACCATGCTTTCAAGGGAAGAATTTCAGCCATATCTTAAAATCGTCTACTTTTCCATTTATTGTTTGTGATAACTTCAGTCGTAACTACAGAAGAGTTAGAAGTGACCGATTTTGTTTTATTAACAAATTCAATGGCTAAAATAGAGGCAATTTTTTCTATATCTTCATTTTTTGAAGTATTTAAATTAGAGGGTGTAAAATGATTTTTGGCAAAATTGGTGTCAAACTTGCCACTACGAAATTCTTCGTGGTTGAGTGTGAACTTACAGAAAGAGAGGGTGGTCTGAATACCCGTAATGGTATATTCATTAATAGCCCTAATCATCCTATTAATTGCTAATTCACGATTTTCTGCAAAAGTCACTAATTTTGCAATCATGGGGTCATAATAAATAGGGATGTCCATGCCTTCTTCAAAGCCATCGTCCACTCTTACACCTGGTCCTTGTGGACGAATGTAGGTTTTGAGTGTGCCAATATCAGGTAGGAAATTATTTGAAGGATCTTCAGCGTAGACACGACATTCTATTGAATGACCTCTTATTTTGATTTCTTCTTGTTTAAATTCTAACTTTTCACCTTCTGCTATTTTTATTTGTTGTCTGACAAGGTCTATCCCTGTTATCTCTTCAGTTACAGGATGCTCTACTTGAAGTCGAGTGTTCATTTCTAGAAAAAAGAAATCAAAATTTTCATCTAAAATAAACTCAACAGTACCTGCACCAAAATAATTACATGATTTTGCTACATTTACAGCTGCTTTTCCCATTTTATCACGAAGATTGGCATCGAGTACAGGTGAAGGGGCTTCTTCGATCACCTTTTGATGTCTTCTTTGTATCGAACATTCTCGGTCATACAAATGGACAATATTACCATGCTGATCACCTATAATTTGAAATTCAATATGTTTAGGAGAGGTAATGTATTTTTCAATAAATACGGAGCCATCTCCAAATGCTGATGTAGCTTCACTAATAGCCCTGTTCATTTGATCTTCAAACTCATCAGTATTTTCTACTACTCTCATTCCTTTTCCTCCACCTCCTGCACTTGCTTTAATAAGTATGGGGTAGCCTATTTCTTCTGCTAATTTTTTAGCTTCAGGAATATCGGTAATGGCTTTGTCGGTACCTGGTACCATAGGTATGCCGTATTTCGATACAGCTTCTTTTGCAGCTAGTTTACTACCCATAACTTTTATAGACTCGGGAGAGGGGCCAATAAATAGTAGCCCAGCATCGGTAACATTTTTTGAAAAATCCGCATTTTCAGATAAAAAACCATAGCCAGGATGGATAGCGTCTACATGTAACTGCTTACAAATCTCTATTATTTTGTCACCTAGTAAATAAGATTCTGACGATGGTGAAGGACCAATGTAAATTGCTTCATCAGCGTGTTTTACATGTAATGCATTACGATCGATATCACTATAGATAGCAACCGTTTTAATACCCATTTCCTTTGAAGTTCGTATTACACGAAGTGCTATTTCACCTCTGTTAGCTATTAGTATTTTTTTTATTTTATTCATCTCTTGATGTTACATTTATTGCGATAAAATCGCTATTAATATTTAGGAATATTAGAGTCTATTTTATCCGACCAAGCTAATATCCCTCCTTTTAGGTTGTATAAATTAGTGAACCCAAATTCATTTTCTAATTCAAGGATTACGTTTCCACTTCTTGCACCACTTTGGCAATGAATAATTACTTTTTTTTGGGTATGAATTTTTTCTATTTGATTGAAAATATCGGCCAATGGTATAAGTTCACCATTTATATTAGAAATTGCATACTCATATTCTTGTCGTACGTCAATCAATTGAAAATCCTCTCCCTTATCGAGCATATCTTTCATTTCTTCAACGCTAATTTCTTTTAGTTGAGATGATGGTGTTTTAGAGCCTTTAACATTACAAAATTCTTCATAATCAATTAGTGAAGTAATTGATGTTCTATCTTTTGGTGTACTAAATTTAATTATTCTACTTTCAAAGAGCAGTGTATCAAATATAAACATTCTACCTACTAATGGTTTGCCAATTTTTGCGATAATTTTAATAACTTCATTTGCTTGAATACTTCCAATAATACCAGGAAGTACCCCTAAAACACCACCTTCTGCACAATTGGGAACTAATCCTGAAGGTGGTGGAACAGGGAAAAGGTCTCTGTAATTTGGGGAATCTTTTTGTGGGAAATTAAATACCGAAACCTGCCCTTCGAAACGAAATATGGAAGCGTACACGTTTACTTTGTTGAGTAGTACGCATGCATCATTTACTAAATAGCGAGTAGCAAAGTTATCTGTGCCATCTGCTACTACATCATAATCTTTTACTATAGCTAGTGCATTATCAGTAGTTAATCTTTCATTAATTGACACTACCTTAATGTAAGGATTTAGCTGTTCAATTCTTTTTTTAGCTGTATCTGCCTTTGATTTTCCGATATCTGCGGTGGTAAATAGAACTTGACGCTGAAGGTTAGAATCTTCTACCACATCGTCATCAACTATGCCAATGGTTCCTATGCCAGCAGCAGCTAAATAGAGCAATAGTGGCGCTCCTAGTCCCCCAGCACCTACTACGAGTACTTTCCCCTCTTTTAATCTTTCTTGACCAGAAATACCCATTTCTGGCAATGTGATATGACGGCTATATCGTGCTAGTTCTTGACTATTCATTGTAATTTATCCAAGGTCATTTGTGCCACTTTTTCTCCTATAGATAGAGAGGAGGTAGCTGCAGGCGAAGGGGCATTGCATACATGTATGGTTTGTTGATTTTCAAAAATTAAGAAATCATCAATTAAACCTCCATTTTTATCACAAGCTTGGGCTCTTACTCCTGCTCCTCCTATAGTAAGATCATTTTTTGTGATTTCGGGAATTAATTTTTGTAAAGCTTTGGTAAAAGCAGATTTAGAAAAAGAACGATACATTTCACCAATCCCTGTTTTCCAATATTTATACGCTACTTTTTGAAAACCAGGCCATGCAAGTGATTCTATTAACTCAGCAATATTTATATCGGATTTCTTGTAGCCTTCTCTACT
>JAOULS010000017.1 GCA_029881895.1 Cyclobacteriaceae bacterium
ACTTTATCTTGTTAAGATTAATAGAAATTTTGAAACTAAAAAAGATGAAATAGCCCAAGAACTACTTGAAGCTAATGAATTTCTAAAAAAGACAAATGATGAACTCGATCATTTTGTATACAGTGCGTCACATGATCTTAAAGCCCCTTTATCTTCCATCTTAGGTCTTATAAATATTGCTAAACTAGAAGTGAAAGAAGACAAATCACTCGAATATTTTGATATGATAAATGATCGAGTATACAAACTCAACTCGTTCATTAAAGACATTATTAACCTTTCGAGAAACGCTAGATTACAAATAGAGTCCGAAGAAGTAAGCCTATCAAGTATTGTTAAAAATGTAATTGAGAACAATCGATACATGAGTAATGCGGATTCGATAAAATTCAAAACGGATGTGATTGATGATAAAATCAAAATAGACAAATCAAGGCTTGAAATAATACTTAATAACCTCGTCTCTAATGCCATTAAATATCATAAAACAGAAGGTGATAGGTATGTGTACATTACTATACAACAAAGTCAAACTCATCTATTCATTAAAGTAAAAGATAATGGAATTGGCATTCATCTTGACCATCAGGATAAAGTTTTTAACATGTTTTATAGAGGTCATGAAAATTCAGAAGGCTCTGGCTTAGGGCTTTACATCGTATCCGAAGTCATCAATAAAATGAATGGAGAAATTACGTTAATATCAGATGAAGGGCAGGGCACTGAAATCAATATTAAAATTCCACTTTAATTGCTGTTCCACTTTATGAATAGTTGGTAGGAAGTATTATTTTCGTAGTACGAAACAAACAACACATGACAAGAGTATTAGTAATTGGAGCTTGTGGACAATTAGGTTCAGAACTCACATTAGCGCTACGCAAATTACATGGCGAGAACAACGTAATTGCATCAGACATTCGGGAAGGGAATATTGAATTAATGAAAGGACCTTTTGAAACGTTAAATGCCATGGATAAAGAAGGCATGGTACGTATAGTTAAAAAGCATAATATCACTCAGATATATCATTTAGCAGCAGTACTTTCAGCTAAGGGCGAAGAAAATCCTGGATTTGCTTGGGAATTAAACATGGGAAGCCTTTCCAATGTACTTGAGATAGCAAAAGAATATAATCTTGATAAAATTTATTGGCCAAGTTCTATTGCTGTTTTTGGTCCTAACACGCCCGTAGATAACACCCCTCAGCAATGTATAATGGACCCAAATACCGTTTATGGAATCACCAAACAATCTGGTGAAAGATGGTGTGAATATTACTTTAATCATTATGGCGTTGACGTCCGCAGTTTGAGGTACCCTGGATTAATTGGATATAAAACCTTGCCTGGTGGTGGTACTACAGATTATGCAGTAGATATTTACTACAAAGCACTCCAAGAAGGTGAATTTGAATGCTTTTTATCTGCAAACTCAGCTCTCCCGATGATGTACATGGACGATGCTGTAAAAGCGACAATAGATTTAATGCAAGCAACCCCCAATGACATAAAAATACGCTCTAGTTATAATGTGTCTGCCATTAGTTTTACGCCCGCAGAAATAGCAGCATCTATCAAAAAACATCTCCCTGAATTTAAAATTACTTATAAGCCCGATTTTCGTCAAAAAATTGCTGATTCATGGCCAAATTCCATTAACGACTCAGCGGCAAGAACTGACTGGGGCTGGCATCATCAATTTGACTTAGATAAAATGACTGAAGAAATATTAAAAGGATTAAAAAACATGAAAATCTAAACTATTCTTTTAACTGAAAAGTTTTTGTTTTTCCTGCTTGTTCGAAATTTTCTCGGATTACCTCTTGAACGGTAATATTATTTATTTTGCTCTCAAGCCAAGAAATAATATCGAGGTAAAGAAACGGTCTACTTTCGTAAACATCTTCTCTGCACACCTTCAATCGATCCCTTAACGCTTTAAATTCTTGTTTAAGATCGTTTACTGTAATACGGTTCAATTTTTTCAAGAATTTGAAAATCTCAATTTGTACTTTATGCAAGTCATTCATTTTTCCTAAAAAATGATATACAGACTTTACTTGATATTCAAGCGCATTGTCCAACCCTGCTTCATAATGGGCGATAAGATTTAATATCCGAGCAAAACAATGAATATCTTCCCTTAGCGATACATCTTTATACTTAATTACCTTTTCTAAATATTCGATTGCTTTTAAATTATCACCGCTTCCAAAATATAAACTAGCTATTTTATAATAAAATATTAACACACGGTGTGGATCAAGATAATTATAATACTCTTTCAGTCCCTTCTCTAGCTGAGGCACAAATTCTAACCCATCAGAAAATGAACCCTCTAAAAAATGTTTATTAATCCGATTTGTAGATACATACAAAAACAAAAGTACTTCAATGTTTCGATTCAACCTCACATTATCAAGTTGATTTACTTGTTCTAATTCATTAAATACATCTACAAATTTGGGATAATGTCCTAAATTAAAGAGTGCTGCTAACAAATTATGTAAACCTTTTAAATATAAAGAAGGTCGTTGTTCTATCATATCTGGATTGTTCTTAAATAAGTCAACCCACTTCTGTGCATATCGATAACACATAATAAAATCTTGAATGATATAATTATACCAAACATGAGATTGATAAAGGTACAACCTCTCAAAAAATGACAGTTCATCTTCCTTCACTTGAGGAAGATTCTCTTTCATGAATGTTTTCATTTTTTTATAATCACTCTCGTTTCGTACGTATCCCATTTTGAGATATAGTCCATACAGTTGTAATGCCAAATTAGAGAGTAAATTTGTTGTTTTTATCGTCTCTAAATAGGTCAACGATTGATTTACTAACTCGTCTGCCCGGCCATGAATACTTCTAGTGATGTATTGAGACTCTATTAATTTTTCAAATTCCAATATTTGAAGCACAATAGTATTGTGCTTACTATTCATTGCCAGCACTTTAGTTTTATTAAGTAATTTTAAACTTTGCTTATACAATCCTTTATTATATAATACTTTGGCAAAATCTAGGCTTTCTGATAATTGAATATCTACATTATGTTGATTATGATTAAGCCTTAAAGCGATAAGTATTTGCTTATACAAATGCGCTTTCATATTCGATAATTGTGCCCTTTTAATTTTTGGCACTTTTTTGAATAATACTTTATCATCTAATGATTCCATCGTATCAAGTGCATCGAAAAGTTGAATAAACTTTGCCTCTTCCTTTGAATTTGTTCTTCTCACAAAAAGCTTAAAATTTCTTTTTTCGGACTTTGTTAATGTCTTAATAAGAATAAATAAAGGATCTTTTTCAACGTTAGGCATAGTAAAAAATTAATACTTATAATTTTGATTATCAGTAAGTTATAATATGATAAGGGTGGTTGAAAATAGTACCAACCTATAATTCACCTTTTCATAAATCAATCCCTATACTAATATTTGTAAGGAGACTATAAAAACATGAATCTTGTCAATCCCTATCAAATAAACAATGAAAGACAGAAGAATACAAATTTTTGACACAACCCTGCGCGATGGAGAGCAAGTCCCAGGCAGTAAATTAAACACCGAACAGAAAGTATTTATCGCTACTCATTTAGAAGAATTGGGGGTAGATGTTATTGAAGCAGGTTTTCCTATTTCAAGTCCAGGAGACTTCGAGGCGGTGAAAGAAATAACAAAAGTAATAAAAAATTCTACTGTTTGCGGACTAACAAGAGCTGTAGAAGAAGACATAAAAGTAGCAGCCGATGCACTAACGCTTTGTAAAAGGCCTAGAATACATACCGGAATAGGCACATCAGATCATCATATCAACTTCAAGCTTAAAAGCACAAGAGAAAAGGTAAAAGAGAGGGCTTTTAAGGCGGTTCAATATGCTAAGACATTTGTTGAGGATGTAGAGTTTTATGCAGAAGATGCTGGAAGAACAGAAGATCAATACCTAGCTGAAATATGTGAATTAGCAATAAAAGCTGGCGCTACTGTTTTAAACATTCCTGACACAACAGGCTATTGCTTACCAGAGCAATTTGGAGCTAAAATAAAATACCTGATGGAAAATGTGAAAGGGATAGAAAATGCTATCATTTCAACTCACTGTCATAATGATTTAGGTTTAGCAACAGCCAATTCAATAGCTGGAATTGTAAATGGTGCACAACAAATAGAATGTACCATTAATGGTATAGGCGAAAGAGCAGGAAACACTTCTTTAGAAGAAGTGGTAATGATTATGAAGCAACATAAAGAATTAGCATTATCTACTGGAATAGTCACGAATAAACTATATAAAACTAGTCGTTTAGTTTCAGAAATGATGCGCATGCCTGTTCAGCCTAATAAAGCTATTGTAGGATCAAACGCATTTGCACACTCTTCTGGGATTCATCAAGATGGTGTAATTAAGAATAGATCTACCTACGAAATTATTGATCCTGAAGAAGTCGGAGTTGAAAAATCGACTATTGTTCTTACCGCTAGAAGTGGTAGAGCGGCACTAAAATACAGACTGTCACAACTAGCGTTTAACGTGTCTACAAGTGAATTAGATATTGCCTATCATCATTTTCTAGAAATGGCTGATGACAAAAAGACTATTGATAACAATGATTTGGTGAAAATAATGGAGATTTGTAAAAAAGAGGCCGTATAACAATGGGAAAAACATTATTCGATAAAGTTTGGGAACAACATGTAGTTAAAGAAATTAGTGGAGGGATTAATATCCTATACGTTGATTTACACCTTATTCATGAGGTTACAAGCCCTCAGGCATTTTCAGAAATAGAAGAAAGAGGATTACCTCTTTTTCGCAAAGAAAAAATGATAGCCACAGCAGATCACAATGTCCCTACAATCAATCAACATCTTGAGATCAAAGATGATCTTTCTAGAAAACAGGTGCAAAAACTTGGGGAAAATTGTGATAAATATGCGATTGAGTATTACGCATTAGGAAACGACTATCAAGGTATTGTTCATGTGATAGGCCCTGAACTTGGTTATACACTTCCTGGCAAAACCATTGTTTGTGGAGACAGTCATACTTCCACACATGGCGCTTTTGGTGCCATCGCTTTTGGAATAGGGACAAGCCAGGTAGCGCAAGTAATGGCGAGCCAATGCTTAATTCAGACAAAACCTAAAACCATGCGTATTACAGTAGATGGTGAGTTAAAAAAGGGGGTATTAGCAAAAGACGTGATACTGTACATTATCGCTCAGCTTAGTGCTGACGGAGGTACTGGCTATTTTATTGAATATGCTGGATCTGCCATTGAATCATTATCGATGGAAGGTCGAATGACCGTTTGTAACATGAGCATTGAAATGGGGGCTAGAGGAGGAATGATTGCTCCTGATGACACTACTTTTGATTATATTAAAGGGCGTCAGTTTGCCCCTTCGGGTAATGAACTGGAAGATGCAATCCATCATTGGAAGGAATTGAAATCGGACAATGATGCTATATTTGATAAAGAATATCAATTTGATGCAGCTGATATTGCACCAATGATAACCTACGGCACTAATCCAGGCATGGGAATAAAAATTGACGCTAAAATACCAATGACTCCTGACACGGAAAATAGCAAGTCATTTGACAAAGCGTTAAAATATATGAATTTAAAAAGTGGGGAATCCTTAATTGGAAAACCTATAAATCACATATTTATTGGAAGTTGCACCAATTCAAGAATTGAGGATTTAAGAGAGGTAGCTGCCTACGTGAAAGGGAAACAAAAAGCCAAAAATGTAAATGCTCTCATCGTTCCTGGTTCTAAACAAGTAGAACTTCAAGCAAAAAAAGAAGGCTTAGACAAAATATTTTCAGCAGCTGGTTTCGAACTTCGAGAACCTGGGTGTTCAGCTTGTTTAGCGATGAACGAAGATAAAATCCCAGAAGGAGAGTATTGCATCTCAACTTCAAATCGAAATTTCGAAGGAAGACAAGGCCCTGGTGCTAGAACATTATTATCTAGCCCTCTAATTGCTGCTGCTACAGCTATTGCAGGTAAAATTATTGATGTAAGAGACACATTATAAAAATGAAAAAATTTAACACACTTATTTCGACCGCTATTCCATTGCCAATTAGTGATATTGATACGGATCAAATTATCCCTGCACGTTACCTTAAATCGACCAATCGAGAAGGATTTGGAAAACACTTGTTTTATGATTGGAGGTTTGACAATAATGGAAAACAAAATCCTGATTTCGCTTTAAACCAAGCAAAATACAGTGGAGAAATATTAGTTGCCGGTAAAAATTTTGGATGTGGTAGTAGCCGAGAACATGCTGCTTGGTCACTTACTGATTATGGTTTTAATGTTATTGTATCAAGTTTTTTTGCAGACATATTTAAAGACAATGCACTAAACAATGGCTTATTACCTGTACAGGTAAGTGAACAATTTCTCACTTCTTTTTTTGATCGTGTAAGTAAAGATAGTAGCACAAAAATAAAAGTAGATTTAGAAAATCAAGAAATAGAAATTGTAGGCACTTCTGAGAAAGAAAATTTTCAAATTAGTGCATACAAGAAAGAATGCCTAATGAATGGGTATGATGATATAGACTATTTAGTAAGTCTAAAAGAAGAGATTGAATTATACGAAAAAAATAAGGTCTTAACTTATTAAAAAAATAACATGAGAAAAAATATTGCGGTATTACCAGGAGACGGAATAGGCCCTGAAGTAATTAAAGAAGCAGTAAAAGTAATGACCGCTATTGCTGAAAAATTCAGCCACGACTTCACCTTTAACTATGGTGATATTGGTGCTGTATCCATTGACAATCATGGCATACCACTTACAGCATCTACTATCACACTTTGTGAAGAAGCAGATGCGATTTTATTTGGTGCCATTGGAGATCCAAAATATGACAATGATCCAAATGCAAAAGTACGCCCTGAACAAGGTCTGTTAGGACTACGCAAGTCATTAGGGCTATTTGCGAATATACGCCCAGTTACCGTGTATGAGAGCCTCATTCATCGATCTCCCTTACGTGCTGACATCATCAAAGGCGTTGATTTTGTAGTTTATAGAGAGTTGACAGGCGGTATTTATTTTGGTGATAAAGGTCGAGATGAAACAAGTGCCTATGATCATTGTGTCTATACTGCCGAGGAAATAGATCGTATATCAATCATGGCATTTAAAGCTGCTGCTAGTAGAAATAAAAAAGTAACCTTGGTCGATAAAGCCAATGTGTTGGAGACATCTAGATTGTGGAGAGAACGGGTTCAGGAGATAGCGAAGTCATTCCCAGAGGTAACCGTTGAACTTATGTTTGTGGATAATGCAGCTATGCAAATCATCCAAAACCCCTCTAATTTTGATGTAGTGCTTACCGAAAATATGTTTGGTGACATATTATCAGATGCAGCTAGTGTTATACCCGGCTCGATGGGGTTATTACCTTCCGCTTCAATAGGATTGAAAACTTCTCTTTTCGAACCTATCCATGGTTCTTACCCGCAAGCTGCTGGTAAAAATATTGCTAACCCTTTGGCTACCATTTTATCGGCAAGCATGTTACTTGAACAGTTCGATCTTTTTGACGAAGCGCAGCTGATCAGAGAAATTGTGAATCTTTCACTTACTACTAGCTACGTTACTCCCGATATCGATCCAGAAAGTACGATAGGCACTACCGATATTGGAGATTACATTGTCAAAGCTATTCAAGAAAATAATAATAGCCCTATAGCACCACTGAGGAGTGATTCCTCTTTATAAGATAAAGTTTAGTTGTTTGTTTAGAATAACCCTGAGTTTTTGATTAACTCAGGGTTTTCTTTTTTTCTTTTATTTTTTTTAATTCATTCATTTCATCTCTATATCGGGCAGCTTCAATAAAATCTAGGTCTTTAGCTGCTTTCTCCATTTTTCGAATCGTTTCTTCAATCATTTTGTCTACCCCTTCCTCTTTCATATAGGCTACTACTGGATCAGCAGCGAGGCTATTGCCATCAGGCTCTACATAATATTTTTTATCCCCTTTATTCGCATCAGCCACCTCAGTTTGTCCCATAATAGCCTCTTTCGATTTTAATATTGTTTTGGGAATTATACCTCTTTCCTTGTTATAATTCATCTGCTTTAATCGTCTACGATTCGTCTCATCAATAGCTATTTGCATAGAATTAGTAACTTTATCCGCATACATAATTACTCTCCCATTTTCGTTACGAGCTGCACGACCTATGGTTTGAACTAAAGAGCGGACATTCCTCAAAAACCCCTCTTTATCGGCATCAAGAATAGCTACTAACGACACTTCGGGTAAATCCAACCCTTCTCTCAGTAGATTCACCCCCACTAGCACATCAAAGATGCCTAATCTTAATTCACGAAGAATTTCCACACGATCCAGTGTATCCACTTCAGAGTGGATATAACGAACGCGAATACCCGCACGTTCTAAAAACTTGGTCAATTCTTCGGCCATTCTTTTCGTTAGCGTAGTAATCAAAACACGTTCTTCTTTCTTTACCGTTTCATCAATCTCTTCCATCAAATCATCCATCTGATTTAAACTTGGACGAACAGAGATTTTAGGATCGAGTAATCCTGTTGGTCGAATAACTTGTTCCACCACCACTCCATCAGATTTTTGTAGTTCATAGTCAGCAGGCGTAGCAGACACAAAAACAGTTTGATTTATTAACTCTTCAAATTCTTCGAATTTCAAAGGTCGATTATCCATTGCTGCTGGAAGTCTAAACCCATAATCTACCAAATTAACTTTCCTAGAACGGTCTCCTCCCCACATGGCTCGTACTTGTGGCAACGTTACATGACTTTCATCTATGATCATCAAAAAATCATCTGGAAAATAATCTATTAGACAGAAAGGACGTGCGCCAACCTCCCTCCTATCAAAATAGCGAGAGTAATTTTCTACACCTGAACAATACCCCAGCTCACGCATCATTTCCATATCGAATTCGGTACGCTCCTTCAACCTTTTTGCTTCAGTAAACCTACCTTCAGATTCGAAAAAAGCAATTTGTGCTACTAAGTCATCTTGGATTTCAATAATTACTTGCTGCAAGGTGTCCTTTCCCGTCACAAAGAGATTAGCAGGAAAAATATTCACCATTTTTTCATTAGAAAGTTTTTTTCCAGTATAAGGATCTATCCGTTGTATTTCTTCAATGTCATCACCCCAAAAAATAATGCGATAAGCAAAATCACCATAAGCAATAAATATATCAATAGTATCTCCTTTCACTCTAAACGTACCACGTTTAAATTCAGCCTCTGTTCTAGCATATAGAATATCCACAAACTTAAAGAGCAATTGATTTCTAGAAATGGTTTGACCTACTTCAAGTTGAATGGTGTTTTTTCCAAACTCTTCTGGATTGCCAATACCATAAATGCACGATACCGAGGCAATAACAACAATGTCTCGCCTGCCTGTTAGAAGTGCCGAGGTAGCACTAAGTCGTAATTTTTCAATTTCCTCATTTATAGAGAGGTCTTTCTCAATATACAACCCTGATGTGGGCATAAATGCCTCTGGTTGATAATAATCGTAATATGAAATAAAATACTCTACCGCATTTTCAGGAAAAAAATGTTTAAACTCACCATACAGTTGCGCTGCGAGGGTTTTGTTATGACAAAGAATCAAAGTGGGCTTCTGTACTTGTTCCATCACATTCGCCATCGTGAAGGTTTTTCCGGAACCTGTAACCCCCAACAGCACTTGATCCGTTTCACCTGCGTTAATCCCTTTTACCAACTGCTTTATTGCTTCGGGTTGATCGCCAGTTGGCTCAAAATCACTTGTTAATTTAAAATCCATATCTCATTCTCTCCCTCATACATCTGATTCTTATAAAATTTGTATACTACCAACATAAAAATTAGTATCGACAATTATTTTGGCAACATCTGTTTTAATTTTTTCAACCTTCCATCTATTGGACTTAGGTTGTAGCCATACTGCATTATCATTTACCATCACTTTTACGGGCATATCGAAACCTTCAACGGTATTACTCCATCTGTATTGTAATTCATCCCCTTTCACAAGGTACTCCAAAATAGGAATTCTTACATCTCGCAAATATTGATCAAAAACTTTCGATAAATCAGTACCCGACTTTTGGCTTATATACTTTTCTATTTGTGCTGTAGTAACGGTTTTATGATAAAACTCCTTATTGATACCTCTCAATATACCTCTCCATTTGTCGTCATCATTCACTATCTGTCGAATAGTATGAAGAAGGTTTGCTCCTTTATAGTACATATCACTTGATCCTTCATAACTTACACCATAAGTGCCAATAATTGGTCTGTCATTTTGGATATTCATTCTGGTTCCTTTCACATACGCTTCAGATGCTTCCTTACCAAAATGATAATTCAAAAAAATATTTTCCGAATAGGCTGTAAACCCTTCATGCAACCACATGTCTGCCACATCTTTATTTGTGATGTTATTGGCGAACCACTCATGACCAGATTCATGTATAATAATAAAATCCCATTTCAACCCCCATCCCGTTTTACTTAAATCTCTACCGCGATAGCCATTCATATAGCCATTTCCATACGTTACTGAACTTTGATGTTCCATTCCTAAGTAAGGCGCCTCCACTAACTTATAACTATCTTCATAAAATGGGTAGGGGCCAAACCAATATTCAAACGCCTCCATCATTTTTCTTGCATCTTCAAACTGTTTTTTGGCTTTGCTCAAATTTTCACGTAGCACATAATAATCCATATCCAGCACCCCTTTCTCTCCCTTGTATTTTTCGCCAAAATGGACATAATCACCAATATTAATATTGATGCCATAATTATTAATTGGGTTTTTTACTTCCCAATGGTACGTTTTTGTCTTTTTTATTTTGTTATGTTCTACATTTATCAATCTTCCGTTAGAAACATCCATCAAATTTTCTGGAACTTCAATACTAATATGTACACCATTGTCAGGCTCATCGTATGGAATATCTTTATTCGGCCACCATACACTTGATCCAATGCCTTGATTTGAGGTGGCAATAAAGGGCAACCCATTACCATCTTTTGTCCATGTAAACCCTCCGTCCCAAGGAGGATTATTCGCTACTACTGGAGTACCTTCAAAATATACAATTATTTTATTTTCATCGTTTTTTCCTTGATCCTCTTGCAATTGAACAAAATGAGCATTCCCCTCATCAATCATCTTTAATTCCTTACCATCTTGTTCTACTCTGGTAATCTTCATGGGAGGTTGCAGATCAATTTGCATTGACATATTTCCTCCATCTAGCACTTTATAGGTTATAATATTCGACCCTTTGATGAATTTTTGACTAGGATCAACCTCTACCCATAAATGATAATGTTGTAAATCCCACCAAACTCGTTCTGGCGTTATTGTTCCTCTCAGAGAATCCTGTCTTGTGAACACCTGCGAATAAACCTTTGTACCTACAACCACAAAAAGTACTACACACAATAGCAGATTTCGTTTCATAATATTATTAATTTTGGAGAAGTTGAAGATACTATATTTTCATTCAATAGAAGAAATCGTTCTGAGGTTCGTTACGAAAACATAAGCAAGCCCAACGGATATTTGCAATATGCATATATCTTCACTCCTAATAAAATAGGGTTTGCAAAAAAAAACAATAAAATCATGTCACTCACCACCATAATTATGCAAGAGTTGATTTGTTTTTTTAGCAGAAGCCATTCATAAAGAAGTGCATGGAAAATAAGCTCACCTATTTTCCCAGTACGTTTTTACTGATTCTTTCCAATTTTCCTGATCGGAAAGATAAAGTACAGTATTAATTAACATTTTATCTTCAGATGTGCTATGATCTAGCTTTCCTATCACCTCTTTTATAATATCATATAATTCTTCACGGAAATCACTCTTGTTTTTTTCAGAAAACTCAATTAGCAGCTTTTTTATGGTCTCACTATTCGCTTCAGCTGCCACTGTTATTTTTGCAGGACGACTAACATCCGCTATTTGAGTAGGTCTTTTTTCTAAAAATGCCTCAGCTTCAGCTAACTTTTTAGGTTGAGGGACTTTTACGGTTTCTTCTTGATGTGCCAAGAATGCACTTAGGTCTTTCAGCGGGTTTTTCTTTTTTGCACTCATCCTATTTCATTTAATATTTTGTGGGCGACTGCCTCATATTGTTCCTCAGCACTGATCGTACTAAAATTAACAAAGTGCATACGCTGCGGCACTCGTGCTTGTAAAATATGAGCATCTAAATCGTTCAGTGCATCATAAATCGTGTGGCTACCGGTGAGGCTATGTATACGATTTGGCAACACTATTATTTTTAAATTTTTATTGATTTCACGAGCAGGAGTTAAATCAGTAACCGTTTGATAGGTCACGAGTAAATCATTTTGAGTAAGGCTAGTAGGAATAATAATGGCACTACTTTCCATTGCCAGCTTTTTTATACCTTCATCCGTTGTTTTCCCTGCACTATCTACAATTATAAAATCTAACTTATTACTCGATTTTATTTTATGTAATTCATCTGCAATTTGGTCATCGACAGAGCCTAATATCTCAAATAAATCTTTTTTATTTACTTCCTCCCTATACAGCTCCATTTGTCGCAAAGTGTTGAGCGTATAATTGGTATCTGTTTCTATCAGACATATCTTATGCCCCAGACTATGAAGCGTGGTTGCCAAATTTATTGCATTGGTAGTTTTTCCAGTCCCACCTTTTCTACTAATGAATGAAATTATTTTTGCCATAGTTTTATTATCTCTGCTACAAAATATGAATAGCTGACGTTGAATGCAAATTGATTCATCAATTTGCAAATACAACACGTTAAAAGTACTAAAATTGACGAATAACCTCAGTCCAATTCTAAAAACATTTACTCTATCATATTGGTTGTTACTGTATTGTTTTTTCATTTTTTGCCTTTCCTCTTTTCTTCTACTATCTTTGATTATGGCTAAGAAAAAGAATAACTGGAAAAATAGAGAAGGAGTAGTATACTCTACAAGTAATGATTTTGATTATCAACAAGAGAATAATTTTAATATCGAAACTCCTTCCTCCAGCAAGCAAAATTTAAAAATTCAACTTGACAAAAAAGCACGAGGAGGAAAACAAGTAACCCTTATTACTGGTTTTGTAGGAACGGAAGATGATTTGAAAGATTTAGGGAAAAAATTAAAATCGAAATGTGGAGTAGGCGGAAGTGCCAAAGATGGAGAAATCCTTATTCAGGGAGATGTGCGACAGAAAGTAATGGAGATGCTAAATAAAGACGGGTATAACGTGAAACGGGTTGGGGGTTAGCCACCACTAAACCATTCTTTAAAGGCAGTAACTTTTTCTCTACTTACAATTATCTCTTTATCAAAATCTACCGTTGGAGTTATTTTTAGACGGCTATTGGAGTACACCAATACATCTTTGATAGCATTAATATTCACTATAAACGTACGATTTACACGAAAAAAAATAGTATTGTTCAGCATCTCCTGAAGTTCTTCCATCTTAAAATCAATAATAAACTTGCGCTTTGCGTTGGTTACCAAATAGGCATCTCTTCCTTCTGCAAAAAACAATTCTATATCTTCCGTTTTTATAGATTTAATATGATCTCCAACTTTCACCATAAAACGTTCTTTATAGTTTTTCCTCGTTAGTTTTTCTACCATCAAATTTGCATGTTCCACAGATGAAAATTGAGCTTTCAAGCTATCTAATTTTTTCATGGCTATTGATAAATCAGTAAAAGTAATAGGCTTTAGAAGGTAAGCTATACTGTTTACCTTAAAGGCATCTACCGCATATTCATTGAAAGCTGTAGTGAATATAACTGGTTTATTTACTTGTACCTTATCAAAAATTTCAAAGCTCAATCCATCTTTCAATTGGATATCCATAAAAATTAAATCAAGAGTAGTTAAATGATCAGTTAAAAAATGAACACTTTCCTTTATACTATTGATGATACCAACTACCTGAATGGAATTGTCATATTTAGAAATATATCGTTCCAGTTTTTCTGCTGCGGGTACTTCATCTTCAATAATGAGAACTTTCATATATGTTATATGCCACTAATAGTTTGTATGATAATCATTAACCAATTAAAACCTCTTCTTCAGCAAAAGCTAGTACAGGGATTTTATAAAAACTTTCCTCAAATGCCTTAACGCGCACTATCGGTTTATCACTAAAATAATTATAAGCCCTCTGAATAGTTTCAATCAATAATTTTTCCTCTTCTTTTTCTCTCACTAACCGATCTCTAAGTCTGTGCTTTATCTCCAAATATCCATCATTACCTCTCAAAATACTAATTACTAGAGGTGCACTGCTTGTGATGATCGTACTCTTTACTATCTGTTCTATAATGCCTAAAATTGTACCAGGCACCACTTGCGAGTTGATCAATTCATCGGGCTGATGGTTTATAGAAATACTTCCTAGATGTATTTCATTTAATAAATGTAATAATCTATTTACAACATTTAATTCCGTGCCCACTTGTACCAATTCCATTTGCTTGTTGCCAAGAATATAACGATATACCGAAGAAAGGTCATCAATTAACTCTTCGGCTTTATTAGTGTCTTCATGAACCAAAACGATAAGTTTCTCCAAACTTTGGTAAAGCAATGTTGAGTTTATATCTCTTTTATAATCCAATAACTCCAACTCCATTCCTTCATTCTTTTCTCTCTCTTTATCAATTTTTAAATTATTCTCCTTCCCTGAATAATAAATACTTAAATAAATAAGGTTTAATAAAAGATTAAGAAAAATAAATATTCCATTGAATATTTGATATTCAATATTACTTGGAGCATACCCTATATTGTAATTATAATAGACAGATACCCCCCCACTTATTAATAAAATAGTGACTATTGATGATAGAATAAACTGAACAAAAAGAGGGCTAATCGATCCCAATTTTTTATCTATTTTTTTATTTACAAGAGTAATTAACCGAAATGACTCTGTAAATAATAAACCTAACCCTATGCATAGATATACTTCCTCACTTGTGAAAAGTGTATTTATTTGACTGACATTATTATTCAACAATAGGATTAATAAATACACCATTAAGCCAATGGTAACTGGCCCTAACAACCTATACAAAGGATTATGAAAAAAAGGACGTTTCATAACGATTGCAAATTTAGTGAGGGTATAATTGGCAGAGTAACTTTAAATTGTTCTCCATCATCAACTTTTATTTTCTTATCACTTAAAAGACTATACCGCAATCGGATATTAGAAAGCCCAATCTCAAAAGAATTTTTTTGTCCAACGGAAACAGTTTTAGCATTTACCACTTGTAAATCTAAATTATCAAGTGCTTTTACCACAATATGAATTGGCTGTTTTTCATTTATTTCATTATGTTTCACTGCATTTTCCACTAACATTTGCAGTGTGAGCGGAGGAATTTTACTACTCAATATTTCATCGGGCAAATCAATTTCTAAATGCACATTATTAGCAAATCTTACTTGAAGCAAATAATTGTATGAACGAACAAATTCTATTTCTTCACTAAGCAGTACAAATTTAGAATGATTAGTACTTAAGATATATTCATACGTTTGTGCTAGTCCACGAATAAAATTTTCTGCCTGATTGGCATCTTTATACACCAAATATGAAATCGTATTTAAACTATTAAACAAATAATGAGGGCTTAATTGACTTTTGAGGGCTTCGAACTGAAGTTTCAATTGCCTTCGTTCATTTTTCAAAACCTCAATTTGTATCACCGCATATTGATTGTAAGCGTATTGAGCCAAGTAAACAACATTGTAAACCAAAGTCCCAAAAAACAGAATAATGACAAACTTTATGGCTAAACTTGAAAAACTAGATACAACCTGACCAAAGAGGACATTACTCATTATAAATAGTGTGGGCAAAACTACCATTAAAGTAATGACTAATGCAGATACAAAATTAAATGCAATTCCAGTAATCAATCTAAACCCTTCTTTACCTTTCCATAATATCCATTTGTTTAACTTATTATTTTGAAAACTTATGAATGAACTATTGAGCATTCCAATGATTACAGCTAACAAATACATCCACAGACTGGGTAATTTTCCGTATTCACTATAACTGAGATATATCAGAAAAGTAATTCCTATAAATGCTCCTATTAAAATTGTAAGCAGTTTTTTCCACATGGTATTATTATGACGATATTAAAGAGAAAAAGGTACACTTTATTTCAATTAAATTCCGTTCATATAAGGAGTTTTTAAAGTTTAGTCGATCGCTTTTACTACTTTTCCATAATATGAATTCGAATTTATTGACTTCGCAGCCTTTCTATATGCTTCTTTTAATGCAGTACTCCCACTATTCACTCTCTCTGCAAATGCTAACAAAACTGTGGTTAAATAATGGTCAGAACTTATTTCAGAAGCAGCATCCAAAAGAATAATCACTTGACTTTCAGTTATATCTTCTTTGGCCAACTCTTTCAATATTTCCGAAGCATAATGATCTGATGACATCTCTCCTATCACTTCCGATAATTCTTTAATAATCTGATCACTCATTTTTTGACCTTCTACCATTTCATGTAACACCACATTTGCATAATGGTCGGATGACATATTATTTTTTATTACTTCCATTAATCCTATTAATTCATTTTCTAGAATATCTTTTTCTAACATTTCGTTAAATACTACTGACATATAATGGTCTGATGAGATATTTCCCACTACCTCCAGCAAAGCTTTTTGTATTTCAGAAGATAAATGATCACGATTAATTACATCTTTTAATACTTCTGTCTGATAATGGTCTGATCCAATTTCGTCTGTAGCTGAGAGTATCACTGTAATAATTTCATCACTTATTTCATTATTTTTCATCACTTCCTGAAAAACAGAAGACATATAATAATCAGAACCAATATTTTTTGCGGCATTTACAATTGCCTCGGCTTGCTTCTCTGAATAGAGGCCTTGTTCAAGTCCCTCCTTCAATACAACCGATGCATAATAATCCGAATCAATTTCTTGTATAGCTTCAAAGTAAGCTATAGCTGTTTCATCGTTTTTCAATAATTTCTTTCTGTTATCTTTTAAAACATTAGATAGATAATAATCCGAATGTATCTCATCTGAGATTCCCCCAATAGCTTCAACTATCTCAGTTGATGAAAGATTAGACTTATCTAATAGTATTGAAGCATACATAGCCTC
Source organism: Cyclobacteriaceae bacterium (assembly GCA_029881895.1). GTDB lineage: Bacteria > Bacteroidota > Bacteroidia > Cytophagales > Cyclobacteriaceae > JAOUKH01. The sequence continues at coordinate 17,254 of JAOULS010000017.1, forward strand.
CACATAATCCGAATCAATTTCTTCTAACTCATTGATTACCGCTGATATGCCACCTTTTTTATAAAAACGCTCTACTCTGCTTTTCGCTCCTACACCACTAGAACGTACTACTTCAGGTAGTATTTCCGCCAACCAATTTTTCCCTTCAGGATCGTACTCCACCTCTTGACGCCCAACATTATACTTCCTTTTTAATCCACTACCAGAAGGTTCGATCCTAATTGTTCTTTGGTTTCCGAAAACCGTTTTGCTTATCTCTAAAAATCCACCTGATGAAATTGACTTCACATCTTTGTCATCATCAGAAACCTCAATTGTTCCATTGTAATCAATCTTAAATGAGGATAGTCCATTTTTTGAGATTTTAATACTGTGATGTTTCCCATCTGTTGATACTGAGTATTGGGAAAATCCGATATTTATAACAAATAGAATAAGTAATCCTGCTATTATATTTTTAACCTTTAAAGCTGTTGTTTTCATGTTGTTGTTATTTTGTTATGCCCTACGACTCCAATTAATGATGAAGTTAATATTCAACTTGTTGTTTTTATTTTTTAGTCGTCTATTTATATTGTTAGACTCCCAATTTGGTGAAAAGGTTAGGCTTTCTATCACCTACTGTAGTGAACTGTGAAATTGATGTAGTGAGCTGTATGAAAAACATATAAATGAACATTAACCGAGCCTGAAATATGAATTTTTCGTTCTACCGATATTAAATGCACCTATCTACTCCTATCAAAAACACATAAGGTTACTTCGAAGTTTCCCTCAATAAAAACCATTCTCAACGTGAATTTTTAGTCCTTAATCATTGAATCTGATAAGTATATAAACACAGGACATTAGTTAATCTTATTAATTTAGAGTACCTTTGCTTACGGATTACATATCTTTTTAGATCAATCATTCACTATCATTTTTGTTGATGTGCTTTTTAAGCAATCTATTTTAGCATTCGCAGACTTCATATTCATAGTTGAGTTATCAGTAACAAGTCCAACATCAGAGTACTAATACTTAGTACGCTAAATGCAATAATTCGCATTTTGTTTTTTCTGATGCCACCAATGAATTTTAATATGAGTAGTGATTCAGACAATTATTATGGTGAAAATCGTATAACCACAGCATTGCTTCTAGCAGCTGGCACAGGAAGCCGCCTTTTCCCTTTAACACAACACTCTCCAAAGTGCCTTACCCTTGTAAATGACAAATCCATTCTCGAAAGGCTTATCAACAACTTAAAAAGCAAAGGATTTAAACGACTTGTAATCGTAACAGGTCACGAAAAAGACTGCATCATGGATTATCTTGGTAAAAAAACTGGAGACATCAGCATTGAGTACGTTCACAGTCCATTGTACAAAACAACAAATAACATTTATTCGCTTTGGATGGCTCGCCATATAATAAAAGAGCCTTTTGTGCTTTTTGAAAGTGATTTGGTATTAAACTCCACTTTGCTTGATGACATGGTATACCCAGACAGGATGGCTGTAGCGCTTATGCAGCCATGGCTAAACGGCACTACGGTTACGCTTGACAATGCCAATAAAGTGACCCAGTTTCAAAAAGGAACTACCGAATTGTATTCCGAGACCCGATATAAAACCGTAAACATTTACAGCTTTTCGCTTCTAGCTTGGCAGGCAATTATTAAGCGTTTGAATAAGTATATTGAAGCGGGCAGCGTAAACTGTTATTATGAAACTGTTTTTTCTGAAATGGTCGACAATAAAAGTCTGACCTTTGATTCGGTTTCGTTTGATCATCAACCATGGTACGAAATTGATAACATGAAAGATTTAGCCAAAGCTGAATTACTATTCCCAAGGGAATTGAACGAGGCTAGTAGACTTGAAAATGCACTGGCATCATAATTTGAGGTACACATACCATGGAAAACAAATATAAAACACAAGAAGAAAAATACGATTACATCGCAAAACAACATGGTGGTTACTATCGTCACCATTTTACCGATCATGCCTATTTGTATAACCTCTATTTTCCACCTGAAGCTGTTTTTACACATTTAAAAAATAATATTCATGACCTAGTTCTGAATTACCCCATGGCACAAAATGCACTTGCCGAACTTATTGGTGATATAATCAATCAACCTACTGAAAGAATTATTGTAGGAAATGGTGCCGCAGAACTAATAAAAATACTATCGGGAAGTTTAGCAAAAAAAATGATTGTCCCTGTTCCTTCCTTTAATGAATATGCTAATGCAGCTCCAGAAGGATGCGTAGTGGAATTTCCGCTTGAATTTCCGTCTTTTCAACTCGATGTAGATAAATTTGCAGACGAAGCAATAAAAATAGGTGCCGACATAGCTGTAGTGGTTACACCTAATAACCCTACATCGATGCTCGTTCCTAAAGACGATTTAATCCGACTGGCAGAAAAGCTCAATCAACACAATTGTATGCTTATTATTGACGAATCATTTCTTGATTTTGCCGACAACAAGGAGCAAATAAGTTTGGAACAGGATATTGACGACTATCCCAATATGGCTATTTTAAAAAGTATGAGTAAAGCTTATGGCATTTGTGGACTAAGAATTGGATATCTATTAACAGCTAATGAAAATTTTGCTAAGTCTGTTCGCAATGGTATTCACATTTGGAACATAAATGGGTTTGCTGAAGAATTCCTCAGAATACTACCGCAGTACAAACAAATTTTTGAGGATAGCTGCGAACAAGTTAAAATAGATAGAGATCTCTTTTACAATAAGCTATGTGCTATTAATGGGCTGACTGTTTTTAAGCCCGATGCAAATTATATTTATTGTCGCTTGCCCAATGAGGCTTTAAGCGGACCAGAAGTAACGAAACTCCTTTTTATTAAGCACAATATTTACATAAAAGATAGTGTTGGAAAAACCCAACCTGAGGCGGATCGGTACATTCGGATTGCTAGTCGTACCCAAGAAGAAAACAACACTCTCATTGACGCCTTACTGGATGTAATGTACCTAAAAAGCAACTAAAATGAATGACCATAAACAAGTTAGCGTATTCCATTTTATAAATGATTTACCAAACATTTGCTCTCTTTTGGGCTTAATGAGTGCCGTAACAGGGATATTTTTTGCCATTCAAGGCATTTTTGAGGCAGCAATCATCAGTATGCTGTGGGCTGTACTATTCGATTGGTATGATGGTATTATCGCTCGAAAAATGAAAGGAAGAACGGAAACCCAAGGTGTTTTTGGTGCTCAGCTTGATTCCATGATTGATATTGTGAGCTATGGAATTTTACCTTCTATTATTCTTTTAAGCTATGGAAATTACAATATTTGGTTCTTACCTGGAGCATTTATTATTATTGCTTCTAGTGCGATCCGATTGTCTTACTTTAATGTTTATGGACTTATTGATAGCAAAACATACAAAGGCTTCCCTTTAGATAACAATGCCCTTACTCTTGCGATAATGTTTTTATTTGAAAGCTACTTTTCGCAAGCTACATTTTCTATCATAATTTACACATTCATGATGCTTCTGTCTGGGCTGAACTTATCCTCAATCCGTACACCAAAGTTTGGAGGAAAATGGATTTATGTTTTAATCACCTATGTATTAGTGATGACAAGTTTTTTTGGATGGCTACTGTGGTATCAATAAAAGACTGATGGTAGTACTTGACCACACTTAGTGAATAAAAAAAAAATAAAAAAGAAAGAAAGT
>JAOULS010000207.1 GCA_029881895.1 Cyclobacteriaceae bacterium
GAATGAATAGGTAGGAGTAATATATAGACATAAAAAAACCACTCCATAAGAGTGGTTTTTTTTATGTATTTTAAGTTGAAGAGATTAGTCTACTACTTTTACGTCTACTGCGTTCATACCTTTTTTACCTCTTTCTAATTCGAATTCAACTTTGTCGTTTTCACGAATTTCATCGATAAGACCTGATGAATGTACAAAAATGTCTTCACTTGAATCATCTGGCTTAATGAAACCAAAACCTTTGGTGTCATTGAAAAATTTTACTGTTCCTTGCATTGTTAATTTTTTAAAAATAATAAATAATTGTAGAAAGCTTAAAGCTTGGATTGATTGACAGTACCTATTTATCTTATTAATTTTTGTTTCTGAATCGAAACGAAGAGTAAACAAATGAATGTGTAATTGAAGACCAATATTTTTTTAAACCTTTCTAACTGCACAAATATAAGAAATAGAATCTATTTATCCTAAATATATTTTTATGTTAATTATTTAATACAATAATTCCCTTTGCTGTGCAAATTGTTCGTTTGAAACATAATCATCATATGTACTAAGTTTATCCAAATAGCCCTTTGGTCCAATCTCGATAATACGATTAGCGATGGTATGGGTAAAGGTGTGGTCATGTGATGTGAAAAGTACAGTCCCTTTATACTCTTTTAGCCCATTGTTAAATGCCGTAATAGATTCTAGATCAAGATGATTGGTGGGTTCATCAAGTATTAATACGTTGGCCTGTTGTAACATCATTCTAGAAAGCATACATCGCACTTTCTCTCCTCCCGACAAAACGCTACATTTTTTAAATACTTCTTCACCTGAGAAAAGCATCTTCCCCAAAAAACCACGAATAAATACTTCGTCTTTTTCTTCATCAGAGTATTGTCTCAACCAATCAATTAAGTTATCATTCGATTTAAAATAGTCAGCGTTTTCATTTGGTAAGTAAGCATTTGTAATTGTTTGTCCAAATTTGAATGTACCACTATCTGCTTCCATTTCATTATTTAATATTTTAAACAATGATGTTAAAGCAAGGCTGTCTTTACTTAAAAAAGCAATTTTATCACCCTTATTCACAAATAAATCAAAATTTTCGAACAGAATTTTATTGTTTGATGATTTGCTAAGCCCATTAATTTCTAATATTTGATCTCCAGCTTCTCTATTTTGCTGAAAAATAATAGCAGGGTATCTTCTTGACGAAGGCTGAATTTCGTCAACGTTGATTTTAGCTAGTAACTTTCGTCTACTCGTAGCTTGTTTCGATTTTGCTGCATTAGCGCTAAATCGTGCAATGAATTCTTGCAGTTCTTTTTTCTTTTCTTCTGCTTTTTTATTTGATGAACTACGTTGATTTAATGCAAGTTGACTTGATTCATACCAGAAAGTATAATTTCCTGTAAATAACTTCACTTGTTTAAAATCAATATCAACTACATGAGTACATACCGTATCTAAAAAGTGCCTATCATGAGATACAACAATAACTGTATTCTTAAAGTCTAATAAAAAGTCTTCTAGCCACGATACAGTTTGGATGTCAAGATCATTGGTAGGTTCATCTAGTATAAGCACATCGGGGTTCCCAAATAAAGATTGCGCTAAGAGTACCCTCACTTTTAGGCTACCAGGGAGGTCTTTCATCAATTTGAAATGTTGATCTTCAACAATTCCTAACCCACTTAATAAAGCCGCTGCATCCGATTCAGCATTCCAACCATCCATTTCTGCAAATTCGGCTTCTAGTTCAGAAGCGCGTACACCATCTGCTTCCGAAAAATCTGGTCGTGCGTACACTTCATCTTTTTCCTTCATGATGCCCCACAATACACTATGGCCCATCATTACTGTGTCAAGAACGGTATTTTCGTCAAAGGCAAAATGATTTTGGTTTAACACCGCCATCCTTTTTCCTGGTTCTAGTGAAACACTTCCTGAATTAGCATCGATCTCTCCTGATAATATTTTCAAAAAGGTTGATTTTCCTGCTCCGTTGGCACCAATTACACCATAACAATTGCCCTGAGTGAATTTGATATTTACTTCGTCAAATAAAACGCGTTTTCCGTATTGTAATGAGAGGTTTTGTGCTGCAATCATGATATAATAATTTTTGAAGCCGCAAAGGTAGTTAAAGTCATTTTATGACAATAGTTATTAGTAGAAATAATTTCTTCCAATTGAAAACAATAAAAATTATGGATATACGACTTAAGAATAGTAACCACAATATATACCGTGAAAAAAGCTTATAAAATTATTCGTATGATTATAATTGTGTCAGTAGTGTTGAGTGTAATAGTGTTAACTTCTATATATGCATTTTTTAGGATTGCTCCTCAGGTAGGCGGAAAAGTGGATAATGAGCGAGTAGCACTATTTCAAAAGTCACCACAATATAAGAATGGTAAATTTTTCAATTTACAAGTTACTGATATGACTATGCCACCGATGCATGTAATGTTTGATATTATGACACAAGGGGCAAAAAAAGACCCAAAAGCTACTATCTTATCAAAATCATTCAATCGGTCGGACTATACGACTAGTAATCAGAAAGCTAAAATAGCTTGGTTTGGGCATTCTTCTATTTTATTAAATATTGACAAAAAAAATATTCTTATTGACCCTGTGTTTAGTGAGCGAGCTTCAATGTTCTCATTTATGGGGCCAAAACGCTATGCATATACTCATCATGTTACGGTAAACGACATGCCTCCAATTGATGCTGTGTTAATATCACATGACCACTATGATCACTTGGACTATGAAACGTTCATGAAATTAAAATTCAGGGTTAATAGATTTTTTGTTCCGCTAGGAGTGGGGGTACATTTGGAGGAATGGGGCATTCCAAAGGAACAAATTATTGAACTTGATTGGTGGGAAGAAATCGATTTTGATGATCAAATTAAGTTAGTATTTACACCATCACGTCACTTTTCAGGTCGTGGACTAGGTGATCGATTTACAACCCTATGGGGGTCGTGGATAATTGATGGGAGTAGACAGAAGTTATATTTTGGGGGAGATTCTGGATATTCGAAATCGTTTAAAGAAATAGGAGAAAAGTATGGCCCATTTGATTTGGCATTGTTAGAATGTGGACAGTATAGTAAATACTGGACGGATATTCATATGTTGCCTGAGCAAACAGCTCAAGCAGGTACTGATTTGAATGCTAAAAACGTTATGCCAATACATTGGGGAAAATTTACGTTGAGTATCCATCATTGGAGAGAGCCTGTACAGCGGTTTGTGAAAGCGAGTAGTTCTCATCAGTATCATGTGCTCATTCCTGAGTTGAATACATCGTTTGATGTACCCGATTCAACAATTATTTCACCTTGGTGGAAAGAGTAAGGTATAAATAGAAATAAAAGACCACCCCAAAATATATTTGGGGTGGTCTTTTAACATAGTATTGAAAAGAATTGTGATTATAATTCTTTAACAGTAAGGTTTCTCCACTTTACTTTCACGTTCTCTCCACTATGAATTTGTAAAACGATACCACCTTCTCCAGCACCAATTTTTTCGTCATCAAAGTTTACCATTTCGTTGCCATTTAGCCACGAAGTTACATTATTGCCATTTACAACAATTTTCATATGATTCCATTCACCAACTTTAAGGTGTTTTTCCTTTTCAGCCTCTGGTTTTATTAACCATCCCCGACCATATGATTCGTAAATGCCACCAGTATGCTTTCCTAAAGGAGCAACCTCAACTTGCCAACCACTTATTTTTGTTCCATCCACCGTTGAACGAATAAAAACGCCACTATTTCCATCAGATTCTTGCTTAAACTCTAAATTTAATTCGAAATTCTTATAGTGTTTATTGGTGCCAAAATAACCATATTCTTTATCTGGACCACTCTCACAGATTAATAACCCGTCTTCGACATACCATAATTCTGTTCCATATATTGTCCAACCTGTTAAGTCTTTACCATTAAATAGACTTGTTTCTTGAGATTTCACACATCCTGACATTGACACTACCAATAAAAGAATCGCACCGAATTTTTTTGTTAATTTCATAATTTTTTAATTTTTACATTTTTGTACCAGATAAAACTTCCATGATCTTGTAATCCTATTAAGCCCTCTTTAGCTTTCCCGTAATCGGGCATGTCTTCCCATTTTCCCGAATTTCTTCTTTCATTCCAGTCATCGGACCAAGGAGTGAATTCTACCGTTTTTTGTCCATTTAACCAATATTCAACATGATTATTTGTAAATATAATACGAGAAGTATTCCACTCACCAGCAGGTTTAACTTTTTTAGTAGATTGATCGGGAACATACATAGCATAATCAGCTCCTAAGCTTTGCCAGTCTTCTAATTTATTAGGAAACCCTAAGTCATCAATTACTTGATATTCGGGAGCATTTTCATAAGGTGCATGGTATTGTTCTCCTTCTACTACGTGGTAGAATATGCCACTATTACCCCCTTCAGATATTTTCCACTCGAGATATAATTCGAACTCACCAAATACTTCATCGAATACAATGTCACCACCAATATCCCCTCCTTGACCTAGGGATTTCAACGTGCCCTCTTCAACGATCCATGCCTCAGGCAATGTTTCTTGATTATACCCTCTCCAGCCAGAAGTTTGTTTTCCATCAAAAAGTAATTTCCAACCATCCGCTACTTCTTGATCAGAGAGTGTATTCTCATTAATTACAGTTTCTTGACTGGTAGTAGTTTTCTCAGAAGTGTCCGAAGATGACTCTGTAGTGCTTTCTTTCATTCCACAACTTGTTATTGCTATAGCCAATGAAAGCACTATAGCACTATGTTTTATTTTTGTTATCATAATTGTTGTTTTAATGGAATTCCGAATAAAAAATTACTTTTATACCTCCTAATTAAAAGAAAGAAGGTAGAAGCGTATTTATAGAATATTGTACAAATATAAATAACTTAGGGTGAAAATTTAATCATATTATAAGCTAAGCACAGATAAATTTAAAAATAAGATAATAAAATCAGGATAACCTACTGATTTTGTTTGTTTTATATAAAAACATGATTAATGTCATGTTTTATTTTAAATTTTTCATCATAAAATTAAGCCAATTCTTAGCGAAAATATTTTCTATATCTTCTTCAGTATACCCTCTTGATTGTAATATTGGATACATCTTTTGAAGATCAGCAATGGTGTCTATATCTTTTGGAGATTGTTCTGTGCCAAATGCGCCATCTAAATCAGAACCTATTCCTGCATGTAGTGAGTTCCCTGCTAGTTGGCAAATATGATCAATATGATCTACTACTGTCTCTAATGATACATTTTCACTTTGAGGGGTTGATTTCCCTCTAATCCAATTAGGGGTTAACATCCAAGCATCAAATGCAGCGCCTATTACAGCACCTCTTTCAATAAGTACTTTTAATTGCTCATCTGAAAACTGACGGTTATGTGGTACTAAAGCACGGCAATTATTATGACTCGCCCAGACGGCACCATTAAAATGTTCCATGGACTCCCAAAAACTGTCATCACAAAG
>JAOULS010000208.1 GCA_029881895.1 Cyclobacteriaceae bacterium
TAGAGCACATGCCTCAAGACTTGAAAGAACGATTATTGTACAACAAATAATCGTTAAAGCGAATACCTCTATCACCTATTTTATTTCATGAAATACGCTTGTTGCTGTGGAAAACTTTTTTGTATTTTTTTTTTCATTGAATCAAGTAAATATGGCAAAAAGAAGTTTTTAATTTATAGTCTATAATCACCTTATAATCAATATATTATAAATATTTTATTTACCCCAGTATACGTAAATATACGTACTTTGAAAAATCGTCTCAAATACTAATATTTGTGTGCTAATATAAGTGTAATTACTTAGCTATCGAGTTAAATTAGTCTTCTTAATTCTATTGGCTATTTCAAATAAAATAAAAATCTATTTAGAGTTTCCGTTGAATAATCTACGTACTCTTTTAGTTAGATTTAATTAATAACTAGAATAAATAAAAAGTTACTATGAGCGAGGAAATGTCGAATACCATCGAACCTATCCTAAAAGAAAACAAAAGTCGGTTTGTATTGTTCCCCATACAACATGATGATATTTGGGAATTTTATAAAAAATCTGAAGCTAGTTTTTGGACAGCCGAAGAAATAGATCTAAGTCAAGATATAAAAGATTGGGAAGGTTTGAATGATGGTGAGCGACATTTCATTTCTCATGTACTTGCATTTTTTGCTGCTAGTGACGGTATCGTAAATGAGAACCTGGCCGAACACTTTATTGCAGAAGTACAATATACAGAAGCTAAGTTTTTCTATGGCTTTCAAATTTCTGTAGAAAACATTCATTCTGAAACATACTCTTTGTTAATTGATACGTATGTAAAAAACAATCAAGAGAAAGATATTCTTTTTAATGCAATAGACACTATGGATAGTGTTAAAAAGAAAGCTGATTGGGCTTTACGTTGGATTGATGAAGGTAATTTTCAAGAAAGACTTGTGGCTTTCGCTGCTGTAGAAGGAATATTTTTTTCAGGTTCTTTTTGCTCCATTTTTTGGTTAAAGAAAAGAGGTCTAATGCCTGGACTCACCTTTTCTAATGAGCTTATTTCAAGAGATGAAGGGCTGCATTGCGATTTTGCTTGTTTATTATACAACAATCATGTTGTCAATAGACTAGATGATCAAATCGTAATTGATATTATTTCAGATGCAGTATCTATTGAAAAAGAGTTCGTAACTGATTCCTTACCCGTAAGCTTGATAGGAATGAATGCCGACTTAATGTGCCAATACATCGAATTTGTAGCCGACAGACTACTGTATGAACTTACAGGTAAGAAGATATACAATGCCACTAATCCTTTTGATTTTATGGAAATGATTTCACTTCAAGGGAAAACCAATTTCTTCGAAAAAAGAGTTGGTGATTACCAAAAAGCGGGCGTTCTTAAATCAGATTCTGATGCACCGAAGTTTTCTTTAGACGAAGACTTTTAACAAATGATTACATCAACTAAATTACCAAGATTATAATGCTAGTAATAAAAAGAGACGGACACAGAGAATCCGTTAAATTTGACAAAATAACTTCCCGAATTGAAAAATTATGTTACGGTCTTGATCCTAATTTTATTAACCCAGTTGATATTGCCAAAAAAGTAATTATGGGTATTTATGATGGGGTAACTACCGTAGAGTTAGATAATTTAGCCGCTGAGACAGCCGCTTCGTTAACTACTAAGCACCCTCATTATGCAAAATTAGCTGCAAGGATTGCTATCTCTAATCTACATAAAGTTACAAGCAAATCGTTTTCAAATACGATGAAGAGGCTTTACACCTATGTAGATCCTAAAACAGAACAAAATGCACCACTTTTATCAACAGAAGTATATGGTATCATCAAAAAAAATGCGGCCTTACTAGATTCATCAATCATTTACGACCGTGATTTTAGTTATGATTATTTTGGTTTTAAAACATTAGAACGTTCCTATTTATTGAAAGTTGATGGGCAAATTGTTGAACGTCCTCAACACATGCTTATGCGTGTAGCCATTGGGATCCACCAAAACGATGTTGAAGCAGCCATCGAAACATACAACCTATTGTCGGAAAAGTGGTTTACGCACGCCACCCCTACATTATTTAATGCAGGCACTCCAAAACCACAGCTTTCATCATGCTTTTTACTAACCATGCAAGACGATAGCATTGATGGAATTTATGACACCCTAAAGCAATGTGCTAAAATATCTCAATCAGCAGGAGGCATTGGTTTAAGTATTCATAACGTACGCGCCACAGGCTCTTACATTAAAGGAACAGGAGGTGTTTCTAATGGCATCGTTCCTATGCTTCGTAATTTCGACATGACTGCACGGTATGTAGATCAAGGAGGAGGAAAAAGAAAAGGAAGCTTTGCTATCTATTTAGAACCTTGGCACTCTGATATTTTCGAATTTTTAGATTTGAAGAAAAATCATGGGAAAGAAGAGATGCGTGCACGCGATTTATTCTATGCACTATGGATTTCCGATTTATTCATGAAGCGTGTAGAAGCAAATGAAGATTGGTCATTATTCTGCCCTAATGAAGCGCCAGGACTAGCCGATTGTTATGGCGATGAATTTGAGAAATTATATGAAAAATACGAGAAAGAAGGCAAAGCACGTAAAGTAGTAAAAGCACAAGATTTATGGTTCGAAGTATTAGAATCTCAAATTGAGACAGGCACGCCTTATATGCTCTATAAAGATGCTGCGAACAAAAAATCTAATCAGAAAAATTTAGGCACAATCAAGTCAAGTAATTTATGTACAGAAATCATGCAGTATACTGCTCCTGATGAAGTAGCTGTATGTAATCTAGCATCTATTGCCTTACCTAAATTTGTAAAAGAAGATGGCACATATGACCATCAAAAACTATATGACATTACTTATGTGGTCACAAAAAACCTCAATAAAGTAATCGATGTAAACTATTACCCTGTGGCAGAGGCGGAAAGCTCTAATTTTAAACACCGCCCAATTGGTATAGGGGTTCAAGGTTTAGCAGATGCCTTCTTAAAAATGAAGATGCCGTTTGAATCGGAAGAAGCGAAAGCATTGAACCGTGACATTCACGAAACCATATATTTTGCATCTATGACCGCCTCAAAAGACCTTGCCATTAAAGATGGTCCTTACGAGACGTTTAAAGGGTCACCTGTGTCAAAGGGAATTTTCCAGTTTGATATGTGGGGAGTCAATCCTTCGTCTGGAAGATGGGACTGGGCTTCACTGAAGAAAGAAGTGAAAAAGGTAGGCGTTAGAAACTCATTATTATTGGCACCTATGCCAACGGCCTCTACTTCTCAAATATTAGGAAATAACGAATGTTTTGAACCCTACACTTCGAACATATATACACGAAGAACCTTGTCGGGTGAATTTATTATAGTTAATAAATTTTTAATGCACGATTTAATCGGCTTAGGATTATGGAACGACTCGATGAAGAACAAGCTAATACAAGCCAATGGTTCTGTTCAGGGTATTCCTGAAATTCCTCAAAACATAAAAGACTTGTATAAAACAGTTTGGGAAATTTCCCAAAAAACCATTTTAGATATGGCAGCTGATCGAGGCGCTTTCGTCTGTCAATCACAGAGCATGAATATACATATTCAGGAACCTAACTTTGGCAAACTCACCTCTATGCATTTTTATGCTTGGAAAAAAGGATTGAAAACAGGAATGTACTATTTAAGGTCTAAGTCAGCCGCTGACGCCATTAAATTTACTGTAACCAAAGACAATGATCAACTAGTGATCCCAACAAATGATAAAGAGGCAGAAGCCGCTTCTGACTTTGAATGTGTTGGCTGTGGAAGTTAAACTTCTCATACTATTTAATAGCACAAATCCTCAGTCAGCAATGGCTGAGGATTTTTTTATGGATGTCTATATTCAAATGATTGTCAAATTTTTGAACACAGCAAGTACATGCGTTTCAATAAAAAATAGGCAATCTATTTATTACGCTCAATGGTATATTGAACAAGTTGCGAAAGCGATGTTCGGTAAATAGAATCTTCGAATTGATTTAGAATATCAAGGGCTTCATTATAGAAAGTATTCATCACTTCGGTAGCATATTCTATTCCGCCTGATTTTTTTACAAAATCAATTACTTCTTTTACTTTTTTAGGTTTATCACTATGGTTTTTAATGGTATTAATTACCTTTCGTTTGTCTCCTCTATCGGCATGTTGTAAGGCATAAATTAAAGGCAATGTCATTTTTTTTTCTTTGATATCTATCCCTAATGGTTTTCCTATTTGTTCATTCCCATAATCGAACAAGTCATCTTTAATCTGAAAAGCCATTCCTACTTTTTCCCCAAACAACTTCATTTTTTCAATAGTGCCATTTATATTTCCAGATGAAGCTGCCCCTACTGCACAGCAAGAGGCAATTAACGAAGCTGTTTTTTGCTTTATAATATCATAATATACTTCCTCTGTAATATCAAGTTTTCGTGCTTTCTCCATCTGCAAAAGCTCCCCCTCACTCATTTCACGTACCGCCTCGGACACTATTTTCAAAAGATCATAGTCACCGTTATCAACTGACAATAACAGCCCCCTCGAGAGTAAATAATCCCCCACAAGTACGGCTATTTTGTTTTTCCATAATGCATTTACTGAGAAAAACCCTCTTCGGTAATTGGCATCGTCCACTACATCATCATGTACTAATGTTGCAGTATGCAATAGCTCTATTAGTGATGCTCCTCTGTAGGTAGATTCGGAGATACTACCACATGTGCCTGCACTCAAGAAAACAAACATAGGACGCATTTGTTTTCCTTTGCGCTTTACAATATAGGTCATTATTTTATCAAGCAAGAGTACATTACTCTTCATAGATGCTCGGAATTTTTTCTCAAAATCCGTCATCTCTTGTGCTATCGGTGCCTTTATATCCCTTAAACTTAAAGCCATGTTTTTTCTTGAAGCTACAAGTATACTATCTTAACTTGCGATTGCAAAATATGTATTGAAATGTTTGAAATATGAAAATAATAAAAAGTGGAGACATTGTCTTAAAAGGAAAACATAACAAGCCGATTGTCGTGGATTATCGTTACGCTGAAAATAAAGATAAAATGCCCTTAATTCTATTTATTCACGGTTTTAAAGGGTTTAAAGACTGGGGATATTTTAATATGATGTCGGATTATTATGTAAAAAATGGATTTGTGTTCGTGAAAATGAATTTTTCTCACAATGGCACTACGCCAGATAGCCCAACCGACTATGCAGACTTAGAAGCTTTTGGAAATAATAATTTCACCAAGGAGCTCGATGATATCGAAGTGGTGTTGGATTTTATTTGCTCAAATGAATTTGAACTATTCAACGCTATTGATTACAATCGACTATCTATTAAAGGACATAGCAGAGGAGGTGGAACAGCTTTATTGAAAGCTAGTGAAGATAGCCGTATAAAAAATGTAGTTACCTTAGCAGGAATAAATAATTTTCGTAACAATGCTTCAGAAGAAACACTTGCGCTTTGGAAAAAAGAAGGGGTACAA
>JAOULS010000018.1 GCA_029881895.1 Cyclobacteriaceae bacterium
GCCGATGAATTAAAAGGACAGGTGCCAGTCGGTTTTGTAATACTAAAAGGAGGAGTTGATATGGAAGAGGAAGAACTTGAATTAGAATTAATAAGAATGGTGCGCAAAAAAGTTGGCCCAGTGGCTAGTTTTAGACGATCCGTAATTACTAGACGATTACCAAAAACACGATCAGGAAAAATATTGAGAGGTATAATGCGTGCTATTGCCGATGGTAAAGCTTACAATCCACCATCAACGATCGAAGACCCTGTAGTATTGGATGAATTAAAGGAATTGATGTTGAAAAGTGAAATTGGAGATGCTTTTAGTTGAATTTGCTATTAATTCTACTTTACAAAGTTAGTTGTACACCTTCTATTTATTTTCTTTTGCCGAGTTTTTATGCTTTATGTTCATTTACATTAATCGCAGTTCTTTTTTGGTTTCAAAAAGACTAATGATCATCAATACCTTTGCATCCCTTATGCGAAAGTGTTTATACGAATAATACCAAATTAGTGATTCATGCGTTAATAATTTCACACAACAAACATGAGTATATGAAAATACAATTTACTTTTCTTCTAATTATTTGTGCTCAATTTGTTTTCGCTCAGTCTAATTTTGAATTAGAATTAAGTGAAGCTGCGCAAACGCTTACTTCAAAAAACGTGACCTACGACCCTAGCTATTTTAGTATTTCTTACCCCAATGGTGATATCCCCTCTGATAAAGGTGTTTGCACTGATGTAGTAATTCGTGCCTATCGAATAATAGGGGTTGATTTACAAAAAGAAGTACATGAAGACATGCTTAACAACTTCCATCTATACCCGAAAAGTTGGGGACTATCAAAGCCTGACAAAAACATTGACCATAGAAGAGTGCCGAATTTAATGACCTATTTTTCAAGGTTTGGTAAGGTGAAACCCATTACGAAGAATACTACGGACTATACTCCTGGGGACATCGTATGTTGGGATTTAGGTGGCGGAGTCACGCATATAGGATTGGTAGTTAACAAAAAATCGTTGGACAATCAACGGTACTTGGTTGTTCATAATATTGGAGGAGGACAGGTACTCGCTGACTGTTTATTTGATTTCAAAATTATTGGGCATTATGCCTATGCAAAATAATATGTTTTTGAACTTTCCATTTTGTCAAACAAAAAAAGGAGGTCAAAATTGACCTCCTTTTTTTGATGAAGTAAAGCTATTTTACTCTTTTGCTTCTCCTAAAGCATCAAGTCTAGCTTGCATCTCTTCTGCCTTATCATATGATTTTGTTTGCACAAAAATATATTTTAATGTTTCCATTGCAGTCCTTTCTTTTGGATCTGCCTCTAACACCTTCTCCCAATGAGGTTGGGCTTCTTTTAATTTTATATCAATTGTTTTTTGTAATTCATCTGCCTTTTTTTGATCAGCTTTAGAAATCCCTAATGCATTTTTTTGCTTAATATACTCTACTGCTTCATTGTATACCATCACAGCTAAGTTAAATCTAGAATTAAAAAATGCAGGATCTACTACTAAAGAATTTTCATATGCTTTTTTTGCATTCTCAACTTCCTCTAACTCTTGGTATAAGATCCCCAATGAAAAATAAAGCTGAGGATTTTCTGGTTCTTTTTCTATCGCTCCTAATAATCCATTTTTTGCCTCATCTATTTTATCTAAAAGAATCAATAAATCAATTTTTTGCTTTGGAAAAGTAGAATTCAAAGGGTATTTATTCATAGCTGCTTCCACCATTTCTAAAGCCCCTTCACTATCTTTATTTACAGTACCAATGATGTAGATAAGTGAAGCATATACATCTTCGCTCGCACCACCTACTTCAATGTACTTATTAAAATTATTTACAGCAGACTCATACATCTTTCCTGACTGAGAAGCCAGTCCAGCATATAAATAAGCTGTAGTATCTTGAGGTTTGATTATCGCACATTTCACGAAATTCTTTACTGCATCTTCTGCTTCTTCATTTTGAAAATGCTTAACTCCTGCATTTAAATACGTTCCCCATAATCCATCTATTTGTTGTGGTTTTAAAACAGGAAGGCCATACGAGTCTGTTATGAAATATTCAGCAGATCCTTTCTGAAGTTCGTCTGCCTTATTAAAAGACTCCATAGCCACCTCTAACGCATTGTCTGACAACCCTCCCTGTGTAGAGGAAGTATCAATAGTAGCATATATTAATCCTCTGTAATACCATGTTTTCCCATTAGTACTTGTTTTTTCGTACGTAGAAGCCCTATCAATTTCAGACTTAGCAGTAGCTAAATCTCCATCTTGCATATACTTCAATGCTTTATTAATGTTCGGTTTCTTTTCTTTTTGAGCAAACACCGCTGACGATAGTAAAATTACCGCAGCCATAAGTAATGTCGATCTTCTCATAATCTAATAATTCTAATTTTAAATTTATTCTTCTGTGTTATTTTCTTTATTATCCATACCCTCTATCTCTTCTTCTGTTCCTCCATTATCTATTTCAATATTCTCGATTTTTGCTACCGAAGATATTTCATCACTTTCGTTCAACTTAATTAATTTAACGCCTTGAGTAGCTCTTCCCATCACTCTCAAGTTCTCTACAGCCATACGAATAGTAATTCCCGATTTATTAATTATCATTAAATCATCAGTATCAATAACTTCCTTTATTGCAACAAGCTTGCCAGTTTTCTCGGTTATATTAATCGTTTTTACTCCTTTTCCTCCCCTTTTTGTAATTCGATAATCCTCTATGGCAGATCGTTTTCCATATCCTTTCTCGGATACTACTAATAAATTTGAATCTTCCCGAGCTACGCATACCATCCCTATCACTCTATCTTTTTTCTCTAAAGTTACCCCTCTCACACCACCTGCAGTTCTTCCCATTGATCGCACATCAGACTCATTAAAATGCACTACTTTTCCTCCATTTTTAGCGATTATAATATGGTTATTACCATTAGTGAGACTAACATCTAATAAACGATCTCCTTCTCTTATGGTAATGGCATTAATTCCATTTTGTCTAGGTCTAGAATAGGCTTCAAGTGTAGTTTTCTTAATTGTACCATTTTCAGTACACATTACTATGAAGTTATTATTTACATACTCTTCATCACTCAAATTCTTAACATTAATAACCGCTCTAACTTTATCGCCTGGCTCAATGTTTATCAAATTTTGAATGGCTCTACCCTTTGTAGCCTTACCTCCTTCTGGAATAGCATATACTTTTATCCAAAACACTTTACCTAATTCAGTAAAGATCAACAAATAATTATGAGTGGTTGCTACAAATAAATGTTCCGTAAAATCATCACTTTTAGAAGTAGCACCTTTCGAGCCTACTCCTCCTCTTCCCTGTGTACGATACTCTGTTGATGCTGTTCTTTTCATATACCCCTCATGCGAAATAGTAATGACCATCTCCTCATCAGGAATCATATCCTCAACGGTAAAGTCTTCGGCAGCATGAATAATGTCTGTTCTACGTTCGTCACCATACCTGTCTCTCACCTCAATCAACTCATCTTTTATTATTTGCATTCGCAAACCTTCATTACTCAGGATTTCATTAAGATGAGCAATAAGTTTTTTGATTTCTTCGTACTCATTTATGATTTTATCGCGTTCGAGACCTGTAAGACGTTGCAAACGCATTTCAAGAATGGCTTTTGCTTGAATTTCGGACAACTTAAAGTTTTCCATTAATCCATTTTTAGCTATTTCTGGATCTCTAGAACTACGAATTAATTTAATTACTTCATCAAGATTATCTAAAGCAATTAAATACCCTTCTAATATATGCGCTCTTTTCTCGGCTTCATCCAGTTCATACTGTGTTCTACGTACTACAACCTCATGCCTATGGTCTACAAAATACTTAATCATATCAATAAGATTAAGTGTTTGTGGACGACCATTTACAAGCGCAATATTGTTTATACCAAACGAAGATTGTAGCTGTGTGTACTTGTATAAATTATTAAGCACGATATTAGGAATAGCATCTTTTTTCAAATCATAGACAATACGCATTCCATTTCTATCGGACTCATCACGTATATCCGATATTCCTTCTAGTTTTTTATCATTAATAAGACCCGCAGTACGCTCAATCATATTGGCCTTATTCACCATAAAAGGAATTTCTGATACTATTATTTGCTCTTTACCCGTTTTTGTAGTGTCAAAATCAGCTTTCGCTCTCATGACTACTCTTCCTCTACCTGTTTCAAACCCCGATTTTACTCCTTGATAACCATATATCGTAGCACCAGTAGGAAAATCAGGAGCCGTAATAAACTTCATCAGCTCTTCTATAGTGATTTCTTTGTTATCAATATAGGCACAAATACCATTCACCACTTCCGTCAAATTATGAGGCGCCATGTTTGTTGCCATCCCTACAGCAATTCCTGAAGCACCATTAAGTAACAGGTTCGGTAATTTTGAAGGAAGAACTGTTGGTTCTTTTAAAGAATCATCAAAATTAGGCTGAAAGTCAACCGTATTTTTATTGATATCATTCAACATTTCCTCTGCGATACGTTGTAGACGTGCTTCTGTATAACGCATCGCTGCTGGTGAATCACCATCTACAGAACCAAAGTTACCCTGTCCATCGACCATCATATATCGTAATGACCAAGGTTGTGCCATACGCACCATAGAATCATATACAGCGGTATCACCATGAGGGTGATATTTACCAAGTACCTCACCTACAATACGAGCTGATTTTTTGTGTGCCTTGTTGTAATGGACTCCTAAATCCAACATACCATATAGAATTCTTCTATGTACGGGCTTTAGTCCATCTCTTACATCTGGTAGGGCTCTTGAAATAATTACCGACATTGAATAGTCGATGTATGCGCCTCTCATTTCATCCTCAATATTAATAGGGATGATGTTCTCGTTAGCTCCTTCTGACATATATATTTAGTGCTGTTTTTTCAAAAATTTATCGGGCGCAATTTAAGTAAAAAATATGCAAGTACGCACTATATTTATAGTATTTTAAGGTACTTTAATACGGGTTTAATTTGTTTTTTTTAAGCCACTTATATTTATAAAGTCTGGGATAGTTTTCTCCGTAATGCGGATTTTGTTTTTTGTAAAAAGGATGTGATCTACTTCGCCATTCTTTTCCGCCCCCATGTGTATGATTTATTTGCGTTTCACAATTACTTATCTTACACTTTCGAAGCTCAGGTAAATTCATTTGTACACCTACATTGAGAAAAATAGAAGGCATATTATGGTTTACAGACAGAGCTGTTTCTGGAAGAGAGGTCTGAAATCGTTTATACTCTATCGAAGGTCTTACAAATGCCGAAAAATATTCTGAAAATTCTTTTTCTACAGAAACACCTAAATTAAAATAAATTCCTTTTGGATCTACAAATTGTACTCCAAGATTGTACAATCCAATCTGGGCATCTACCACGGCAGAATAATCGTAATAGTTCCACACCCTACCACCTAAATAAGCAAAGTACCTCTTAAATCGTTCTTTTTGAATTTCAGGTTGGAAAGAGGCCAAGTTTGCAGTATTATATTTTGGATTAAACTCTTTCACTTTATGATACTCCCAAGACATCCCCACACCTATTCTATACTTAAGAAAATCATAATGAAGCGTAAGTACTATTGGAATACCTCTAGAAGTGGATTTATAGACAATTCGAGTACTATCTGTACTGGTAATATAATCCGTTGCAGTATTTATTGGTAAGCTACCAACACCTTCAACCTGATTAAACCAATTTACATATGCAGTAGTAATGGTGTCGTTGGTAATCAAAGAAGTAGGATTGAAAATGATTGGTTGAAATCCTGGTTTTTGGATGATTGCAGCATTATCAAACTCGTGTTTGTAATACGTTTTTCCATAACCAGACGAAACACCAAATGATAACCGATTTAAAAGATGTCTAATATTATATGCACCTCTAGGTTTATTATAAAATCGATCAAATATAATTGGTCCATTCTCGTTTTCTTGTGCCTGCACTTGGACAGAAGACAGCATAAATAGCACCAGTAATAAACAAGTCCCTGTAAAAAAATTTAAGTAATGGTCCTTTCTTACCATAAATTACACAGATAGTCGAAGACTAATATGACTATTATTTAATATGAAATGTTTTACAAAATGATTTGAAAAAATTAAATTCTAAAATCTCCAATTTCACACCTATATCTTCAATTTTCTCAAATTCAACCTTCGAGACACTTCTTGTTTCAACAATATCTGACTCGTCATGTAAAAAGAACGAGGTAATAAAGCGAACGAATATAAAAGGCATATTGAGTAATTCATGTGCAAAAGAACGAACTGATTCTTCTTTAAAATTTTTATCAAATGCCAAAACAGCTTTTCTATCAAATGATTTTTGCATAATTACTTTTATCACTTCAAAAAAGGGGAGTTCCCATTTTTCATAATCTTTAATAAGGTATTTCATCCCATGAGCTACAGGGTCAGTTTTAAGAAAATACCCCCCTTTTGACATTTTTCGAGCCATTTTATTTAGGGCGAGTTCTTCAAATAAACTAATACTTCCATTTGCCAAAGCTATCCCTATCGTTGGGGTCATCATAATTAATGATAAAAAATCATGATCACTTAATTCCAAATATTCTACTTGGTTAGATCTAAAATCTTCTTTCGCATTAATAACAGCATCAGTAACTTCTGGAATCTCTAAAAGGGTGGCAATTTCGCTTTCTGTAAACATCTTAATCTATTTTATTTGTATAAATATAGTTATTTCCTCTTTTCAAAAAAACAACAAGTGCTTGTACCTCAGTTCTATTTATATTTTCACCGTTAATTTCAAATTCAAAAACCTTGCCGATAAAGAATTAGGTACTGCAAACTCTTGACCTATTACATCTTCAATCCAACTATACGAGATCGTATTATCTGCCCCTAACATGTTTAATATCTCTACTCCTATCAGCAGGCTATTTTGCTTATTTTCACCAATATACAACTCTTTTACAAAACCTATATCTACTCTTCTATAAATATCACCTTTATATATGTTTCGGTTATTTATATCACTAGGTGGCCCAAAGGGTAAACCAGTACCAAAAAACATACTTAAATTTACTCTCCAACTAGGGTCATTAGGCAATTGATCTTGGAAAAACACACCTAAATTTATGCGTTGGTCTGATGGACGTCTGATCATACCTTTACTGTCTCCAACAACATCTTCTTTAGTAGATAACACTCCTAAACTAAACCATGATACTGTTCCAGGGATAAACTCGCCACTAAAACGCAGATCTAACCCTGTTGAAAATCCTGTCGCCTTTGTATCGGCATAGTAGCGAAGTCTGATGTTATCAACATCGTATGGAATCACATTTAGGTAATCTTTATAGTACCCTTCTGTAGTAAGTTTAAAATCCCTACCCCATATTTTCATATTTTGATCCATTCCTAAAATGTAGTGAATAGAAGATTGTGCATCTACTAACTCATGCAACTTCCCTTGTATATCACGCATTTCTCTATAAAATGCAGGTTGTTGATACACCCCTATGGCTGCTCGAAAAACAATGTCTTTTTTGATGCCTGTTGGCTCAAATCCGATTTGAATGCGTGGACTCACTAAAAGCTTTTTATTTCTATCGGTATAATAAAACCGAACTCCCTGAGTAAGCCATATTTTTGATGAAAAATTAGTTGTATTTTGAATATATGCGGTCGTATTATCAAAATGAATATTATTTTGCTCATTCAAATTATTCAAATCAATAATATATTCTGATGAATCTCTAAATGTATATTCATCTAACACATCATCAACAAACTGAACGCCATACCCTACCCCAAATTCTAATTGATTATTTTCATTTAGTTTTATTTCATTTCTTGATGCTACATTTATAATGTTCACATCAAGTTTATTCCTAGAATGCTGGTAATTAGACCCAATTCCTCTCGTAACCACACATTCATTAAACGTATTAGACCCTGGGCGATTATCAACATCGCAAAGCCTATATGCTCCTTCAACATCTCGGTATTCTTTTTCTTTACTATCTACGCCAGAAACTATTATATGTGATATCATTCGTTTATTCCATTTATGAGAAAGCTTCAGGCCACCTTGGTAAGTATCATACTGTACCATCTCATTTCCAACAAAAGCTACAAACAATCTCATTGATTGATTAAACGTACCAAATTCAGTCTCTTTACTTTGTGGAATAACGCGATACCTATTCCGGGCATATCCAAAAAGCACGCCCAACTTTGTCTTTGAAATATCAGATTTAGATCCTAGATTGAAATTCACATATGATTGAATATCCGTAAACCGTGGACGGTATTCGCCTTTAGTTTCAAGAGAATTTAACAAATATTCAGATCGTTTATGTCTAGCTCCTATGATATAGGTCACACGATTATTTTTACTCGCATTTTCAAAATGAAGGTCTGCTCCCAATAAACTAGCTGTAGCAGAAACGGCCATTGTACTTGGTTCTTTGTAGTCTACATTCAAAGATGAAGAGAGCTTATCACCATATTTAGCTTGCCATCCTCCTGCCGAAAAAGAAATATTCTCAATTAATTTTGAGTTCACAAAACTAAGCCCTTCCTGACGACCAGCGGAAGCAAGTTGAGGTCGGTAAACAGGAATGTCATTAACATATACTAAATTCTCATCAAAATTTCCACCCCTAACAGAATAGGTGGTCGACAATTCATTATTGCTAACTACACCTGGTAGAGTAGCTAATACTTTACTAAAATCATTAAAAGGGCTAGGTAATACTTCTACAGATTTAGGCTCTAAGGTAGTCATTCCAGCTTGTTCCCTTTTTTGCTCTAACATGCCTGTGATCTCTACAGAAGAAAGCACCTTGGTGCTTTTTGTTAAAACGACAACAAAAGGCTTTTTTAAATCTATTGCTTGTATTCCCACCTCATAAGGGTAATAGGAAACATGATGAAAATTTAGTAGTTTGTCAGTACTATCTATTTTAAGTACAAATTTTCCATACGAATCAGAGATTGTACCTTTTTGGGTATTCTTAATAAAAATTCCCACATTAGGTATTGGCATATCATCATCATCCGTAACTACACCCAATATTATTGACTGAGAATTTACTTGAAAATAGAAGCCTATAAAAAAACACAATAGAAAAAACCCTCGCATATTGAGTATACTAAAGCTATTAAACGCTTTTAAGCTTTAGTATAGTATCTTCAGGGTTTGAAGAATTAAAAACAAAACTACCTGCAACAAGTACATCAGCTCCAGCATCTATCAATGGACGGGCATTTTCAGCATTTACACCTCCATCAATTTCAATCAATGTAGATGCATTGTTTTTAAGAATAAGTTCTTTCAATCTTGCCACTTTAGCGTAAGTATTTTCAATGAATTTTTGCCCTCCAAACCCAGGGTTTACGGACATCACACACACTAAATCAATATCTTTAATTGTATCTTCTAGTAAAGACACGTTGGTATGAGGATTAATCGCTACTCCGGCTTTACATCCTAGTGCTTTTATCTGCTGAAGATTTCTATGCAAGTGTTCACATGCCTCGTAATGAACCGATATAATTTCAGCACCAGCATTTTTGAATTGTTGGACATAATTTTCGGGTTTTTCGATCATCAAGTGAACGTCAAGAGGTTTTTTAGCGTGCTTACTGATAGCTTTTGTAACAGGAATACCAAATGAAATATTTGGTACAAAAACACCATCCATTATATCAACATGAATCCAGTCGGCATCACTATTATTTAACATTTCTACATCTCGCTGTAGATTGGCAAAATCAGCGGCTAAAATTGAAGGAGAGATTATTGGCATGGTTTAAAAATTTAGACACAAATATGCCAATATTTAAGTAAAAAATAAAGGATTACTATTGGTAGTTATTCAATTCTTATCTGATAGTATAAAAACCTCATAATAAAGTAGCTATTTAATTATTCAATTACTACACTCTCTTGTTTCACACTTTTCATGCTACGTACTTTTACAAAATACAATCCTTTGTTAATTCCTGATACATCTATTGTAAAATGATTTGCGTTCATAATTGTTTGCTTTTTTACTATCTGTCCATGCATATTTATAATTTCTAAGCTCATTTCAGCTGATTTTTCTCTTAATTCAACATTTATAAAACCGTTTTTGGAAGGGTTAGGGAAAATTAACATATGTTCATCCTTATATAAATCTAATCCTGTAAGGATTCCTTCTTGAATGTTACTTGCTCTGGTATAATTTGGAACACCATAGCCATAGCTATTGTCAGGGTTATCATAGTTATCTCCACTTTGTATAATCAACTCTTTCAACTCAATATTTGAGAGTGCTGGATATTTTTGCCACAAGCCTACCGCTAACCCTGTAATTAGAGGAGCGGCATAAGAGGTGCCATTTCCTGTGGCGATGACACTAGTGCTATTGATATAGGTAGTCCCTCCTCCTATCGCCATTACATCAGGTTTAATTCTACCATCGGCAGTTGGTCCTGGCGAACTAAAATCGGTCTTTAACAAATTGCTATTCTCTACCGCTCCTACTGCCAAAACCGAATTGGCATCAGCCGGAAAAGTAATTCTTTTCCATAAACTTGTTTCTCTTCCCTCGTTACCCACACTAGTAATTACTAACATTCCTTTAGAGAATGCCAAATCAACTGCTTGAGAAATAATAGCTGTATTTCCATTCAAATCATCCAAATCATAATTCATTGAGGGGTCATCGAAGTCATAATAGCCTAATGAAGTAGTGATGATATCAACCCCTGCACTATCCGCTTTTTCCGCAGCTATTAACCAATTATATTCTTCAATTCTATATTCGGAACCTACATCTTCGGTAATAAACAAATCAAAATCGGCTCCATACCCCCCTCCAATGTAACTTCCTTCTACAAAAGCTCCGAAAACAGAAAACACCTCTGCTCCATGAGTAGAGTAATCGTATACATAGGATGACTTCCTTGCTAGGTCATACGTCATCAAAATGCGGTTATCAGTAAAAGCATGTTTCAAATAGACATTATTATCAATCCCTAAAAATCCGCCATCCAATACAGCCACTCGCACGCCAGTACCTATATAGCCATCTGCATTCATTTTTGGTACATGTAACACTTCATTTTGATTGAAAGTCAATTCAGTTTTTCCATTTGTTAATACACCTCCATGTTCATCGCTAATTCGACCATTAGAAGTAGGTCGAGTACCTAATGCCACATATTCAAATCTATTCACATAGCTAAGATTTAACGCCTCCAACTGAGATAGTGTAGACTCTACCAACGCTCCATTCAACCATTTTGAAGTAAAGAGTACCGAAACTCCTTGTTCTTTTAATCCTAAAATATAAGAGGGATTTACAGGTAAATCTTCAACAGTAATTACTGAACGATTATTTCGATCAATTGCTTTCTGTGAAAGGTACTCAATAGGATTGTCTATGGTGTATGGAGAAGAGGCTTTATCAGTAAAAAAAACCATATAGCGGTTCGTTTGTGACAAAACAATGTTTTGCAAACACATTATAATCAAGAAGGAAAAAATAGTGCTACTCCTTACCATACGTAATGATTGTTTGTTTATATATGATTCCTTCATCAATAATTTGCTGACTGAAACAATCAACTTGCGTACAATACATTATTTGCTGAATTTCTTGATAGATTAATCCAACTTCCTTTGCATAAACTTCCGTTCTATAATCTGTCTCAACAAGTACATCAAGATTTTCATGTTGAATAACCGTAACCGTTTCGGGAAATGAATTAGCTAGTAAAGTATAGCTTTGATTCACATTTTTCATTTCATATTCATCTTCTTCTAATAGATTATATGCGTTTCCATCCCAAGTACTTCCTTCTTTTACTGGAAACTTCAATTTAGAGAAGCTTATATTTCCCTGTTGAACGATCAAGGTATTATCAAAAACATTTACTCCCCAAACGGCAACCAATTGCCAAGGCTCTACATCAGAATTACGATTGTAAGAACGAAGCACATAAGTAATATAATCATTTGTAACAAAAGAATCTGCTATTACCGTTTTTAATTGAAATACACTTGAGGCTTCACCAAAAACGTCATAAATAGTCTGTTCTACAGCATACTCAACATATCGACCAACTTCTAACGGAAAATAATCTAATCCAAGAGATGCTTCATCCTCAGGTGATACATTTTCGGTAGTACATCCCATCACGATAACAATCAGAATAGTTATATATTTAAATTTCGTATACATATTCAAAAAAAAAGAACGTACATGCCGTTCTCTTATTATTTATATATAAATATACAAACTATCAGTTGAGTAACCAGTTTACTCTCGTTTTTGTATCATTTAATACTTGTCCATTTTTAATGTTTTCCGCAATGGCGTTTACCAATTCATCCACATTACTTTCTTTATAGCCGAATTTTTTTGCAAAAATTGAACATAACTTCATTTCCTCGCTATCAATATACTTATCAATAACCATCATGTTTACCAAGTCAAACAACTGACTAAACTTAATTTTTTCATCAGTAGGCACTTCAAAATGCACCTCTTCCATGTTATTTTGTATTTGATCTAACTGCTTTTCTGATATTTTATGTCGTTTGGCGATTTGTTTCAATAAATCAGATTCAGTATCATCAAAATGGCCATCAACCATTGCCATTTCAATTAAATTTTTCATATGACTTTTTGCTCCTACTTTCCCTTCTTTAAATAATCCTAAAAAATTTGAAAAATCCATAGATAATCAGTTTAATAAGTATGTAATTCGCTTATTATCAGCTTGTAATAAAGCTACGAAATAAAATAATTAAAATTAAATATAATGGTTAATTTTAATTATAATTTTAATAACAACACTTAATAAACCACCACAACTACATCAACAAAAACGTATCGTATAATCAGGGTAAATGCATTTAGAATAATAAACCTCCAACATTGTGACCCAATGAATATTACAAAAAAAACAGAAGCATCATTTTACTTTAAAATGCTGGATATTGAAGGTTTCAGCGCTACTAGTTTTAATGATTTGCCCTAATCATTTATTGTATTTTTCTGTTCTACATTTTGTCGGATGATAACAAAAATGAATTAATTTTGTGTCTTATTAATAGACCGTAAAATTAACAAGCAACCAGCATGGATTTAAAAACATTTGTAAAGGTAAACAGTGTCACCAACCTTAGCGATGCGCGCTATTGTGCAGGCATGGGAGTACATCAAATTGGTTTCTGCTTGGATGAAAAGAACAAAAACCACATTACTTCAGAAACAATAAAAGCGATTACTGGATGGATATCTGGTGTAGAAATCGTTAGTGAAGTTGAGCAATACCAAGAAAATTTACCAACTGATGCTGTTGAAGTTCATTCATTAATAAACATCGATCGGTTCAACAATGTAAAATTAAATGTTCGTATGTCGCTAGAAGAAGCTGAAACGAAAATAAATACGCTCAAAGAACTCACCAATTTAGATTACTTGTTACTTGTCAACAACGATGAAAATAATCTACAAATAGATCGCATTAACAAGTTGGCGTTACAAGTGCCTATCGTGCTTGGAGATGGATTTAATTCAACCACAATCAACCATCTTCTAGGAAAGTTAAATATTAAAGGCATAGCCCTAAATGGCACAGACGAAATTCGACCAGGCTTTAAGGACTATGACCAATTAGCAGATGTTTTAGAGGCGATAGAAATCGTCTAAAAAACTACATAATGTCCAACACCCAACTTAGATCAATGTCTGTAACACCATCATCTATTGTAGAAGAAGCTGATTTAATACTTGGCTGGTGTTTTAAAACAAATCTGAATTGAGCGGCTAAATATGGATCACCTGTAGACCATGAAGTACTAAGCCCTAGTGGCAATTGATTAACGTCTGAGTCTGTATAAACAACAGTATCATCTCGATTATCCACATTACCATTCCCAAGAGGGTCTAAAAAAATTCCTTCTGTCCATTCGAAAAGAAATAAATGATCCTCAGCTTCAGCACTAATTTCAGTAGTAATGTCTTCTGCTGTTTGAGCATTTTCCACTTCTATTGATAAGCTATAGGTGGTATTATTCGATAATACTATTTTGGGGATAGTAAAGTCTTCAGCTCCTGCACCATCCATATCCTTTGCTTCAAAAACAATCGCATCTCCTACTGAGGGAGTAAATGTCAATCGCACAAGGTCTATAACTTCTTCTTCATTTTCTATTGGTGGTGCTTCAACGTCACACCCAGGCATAAAAGGTAAGGCCAGTAAAATCACAATCGCTATCGTTTTTACATTTTTTTTCATAATTTTTACAACATTTTAAAGTTTATTTATTCAATTTTAAAAGTAACAATTTCATTATATTTTAAATAATATATAATATTAAAGCTGTAGTTTTACGTAAAGCATTGCATTAAACCCCATTTCATCGGCATAATACCGCATTAAATTGGTATAGCTCCTATAATTGGTGTTGAGTGCATTTTTAATTTTCAGTCCAAAAACAAATGTATTCAATGTCATTTCAGCTTTAACATCTACTAGCCAATATCCTTTTGGGGCATCAAGAAAGTCAAAATTTGAGTTATCTGTAGCAAATAGGTTGCCCCCTACCGACTTAGCATCGACAAATTCTTGAGGGCTAATTATTCGTTGAGGGTTGTTTTTTTGTTCAAAAGTATACGAAGGCATAAGTGCTATTTCTACATCATCAAAAAACCATTTTTGTTTCGTAAATGAAAGCGCATACCCTACTTTGTTGGCAGGTATTCCAAGAAGAAAGTCGTTATTCACAATGTCTTTTGCAAACAAGTAGGTACCTGATAGTTTCGATTTCCATGTATTATTATGATTAACTAAGAGTGTGGCATCAACCCCCGCAAAAAGTACATTGGTTTGTTGATAAACAAAAAATGGAAATGCACCTCTAGAAGAAGTGGTAATCCCCGAAGGCTTTTTAT
This sequence comes from Cyclobacteriaceae bacterium, assembly GCA_029881895.1. Lineage (GTDB taxonomy): Bacteria > Bacteroidota > Bacteroidia > Cytophagales > Cyclobacteriaceae > JAOUKH01. The sequence continues at coordinate 14,991 of JAOULS010000018.1, forward strand.
AGAAATAATTAGATATATAATTTATGTAAGGCACTAATTCTGCTCTCAGTTTATTCGCTGTATATTCATAAATACCTACCAATTTATACCCTAGTTCATTTTCTACTACTTTCTCATCATTGGTAAATACTTTTGTGAAAAAATCACCGTTCTGATCAAAATCACCCCTCAAAACACCGTATTGTAATACCGTACCATGCTTACCAAAGCTATATAATTCGGCTACGTTAGGTGCTCTCCATGCTGTTGAAGCATTGATGCGTAGTGTCGATTTGTCATTAAATGGTCGATTTAGCCCTACGATACCGCTTATACTATTATAAGCGAATTCATTAGCAAAAATACTTCCGTCTGTATCTCTCCCAAGTGCAGATGTATATTGATAATCATACCTTACGCCTACCTCTAAAGTCGTCTTGTTAATCGATTTCTCTTCTATGACAAACACGGCAAGCCTAGTGGTATTAAAATTGGGTATAAATGATATTGTTTGTGTGCCAGGTAGATTAGAATTGTTTTGAAATAGCCATTGCGTACCAATGCTTCCTTCCCAGTTTTTTACTTTAGGGTGAATCCATTCTATGTCTAACGTATGCGTATTCAGTTTTAAATCAATGGAAGGAGCGTCATTAGCAGTTCCTCTTCTCACATCAAATTCTTGTCTTTTGTTTTGTTGAAAGGCATAGGTGAACTGCAAAAAGCTATTGTGCATATTATAGTTGCCCTGAAATTTCATTAAATTATGTCCTACCACTTGTCTGGGGTTGTTAATGGTATAGGTAAAAGGGCTGGTAAATTCGGGGATACCATCACCGATGGCATCTGCCAAATCATCGAGATTTCCCACTACCGACCCTCTAAGAATTCCTAATTCCTGATTTACGCTACTTAGATACACATTCATATCAAGGTGCTTACGGTGATACCTAGCACCAAAAGCAGCGCTATACTCACGCATTCCCGTATTTGAAAGAATGTAGTCAGGTGCTTGTAGGTCACCTTGAAACCGTCCTGAAGCTTGTGTCATAAACGCAACGTGATTGTATCCTTTTTGTAAGGAAATAGCACCATCCATGGCATTGCCATTACTTTCTCCTCGCATTTCTATTTCGCCATGTAAATGTGAGTTAAGTGCTAACGTTGGAGGGTCAATCAGGATAACCCCACCAAGAGCATTCGGTCCATATTTAACGGACGAGGCTCCTTTTACCAATGTGATTCTTTCTGAGAGTGAGGGATCTATTTCAGGAGCATGTTCTTGTCCCCACTCCTGCCCTTCATGCCTCACACCATTATTAATAATTAAAACCCGATTACTATGTAGCCCATGTATAATAGGTTTTACTACATTTTGACCATTTTTTAATGTAGAAACACCCGTAAGTTCAGTTAGCACCTCTCCAAGCGACTCATTTTTTACACTCATTAAATCTTTACCCGATAGGCTAGAGACTATAGAAGAATTAAGTTCTGTATTTTCTTTTTTTCCTTGTATGACGACACTTTCTAAAAACAGCTCTTCTTGAGCTAGATAAACGATATCTACCTCGTGATAATTGTCATGATGATGCTCCAACGTTTTATATCCTACAGAAGAAATAATAATATCAAACTCTTCATCGCATATTTGTTGAAGTATAAAATTGCCGTTTTCATCTGCCACTACTCCTATAGTAGTACCTTTCAACTGGACAGTAGCGTATGGAAGAGGTTCCTCTGTATTTGCGTCTAAAATTTGACCTTTAGCGATACAACTACAATCATCAGAACAGTGCTTCCCTTGTGCCAATAAAATCACATGACTCATGAATAGAAAAAGGGCTAGTAAAATGCGAAATGATTTATACATTATGCTATACATTGTGGACACACCCCTTTTAAAATCATATTCACCTCCATTACTTCATAGAGAGGTATTTTAACCACAGGTATATGATCTTCGGCAAGACACTCAACTTTCCCACAGCAATTGCACTGAAAATGCATATGGTTATGTTGATGATTCTGTGGAGAACAAGTTGTTGAACATACCCCATACGTAATCATTCCTGTATCACTAGGAATTTTATGAAATACACCATTTTCTGTAAACGAATGTAGCGTACGGTATAGTGTTACTCGATCGTATTGTGTAAACTCATCTTCTAAATTTTTAAAAGAAAATGCTTGATTATTTTTAATAAAATATTCCAAAACATCCATCCTGCAATCAGTAACCCTAAGTTTGTGCTGTTTTAAAATATTTTTGAGTTCACTATATTTAATCATGTTGCAATAATAACACAAATGCAACATAATTGCAATTAAAATGTAAAAATGAAAATCACTTTAGATATGTATTTATAATCTATTAGTTTTGTTAGCTTATTTACTATCTTATTTTTTATGATTTCATTTTTCCGAGTTGCCTTTATTCTTTTTTGGACAGCCTTTATGATCACAAGTGCATTGCTAGTGATGTTATTCACGTTTAACAGAAAAATAGCATTGGTAATGGCACGCACCATGCATGGGCCTGGCGTGCTTTGGGGAGCTGGTGTTACCCTTAAAGTTGAAGGGGAAGAGAATTTTCCACATGATCAACCTTTTATTTTTGCTTCAAACCACCAGTCGCATTTAGATATCCCTTGTTTGTTTACAGCGATTCCTGTAAACCTTCATTTTATAGCAAAAAAAGAATTAAAGAAAGTGCCTTTTATCGGTTGGTTTTTATGGGCTACTGGCATGATTTTTCTTGATCGAAGCAATAAGAAGAAAGCAGTAGAAAGTCTTGATAAAGCAGGTGAAATAATAAAAAAAGGGAAAAATGTAATCGTATTTCCCGAAGGAACTAGGCAAAAAGATGGAAAATTAGGTGTATTTAAAAAAGGGTCATTTATGCTTTCTAGTAAATCAAACATCCCTATTGTTCCGGTTTCAATAAACGGAACAGATAAGGCACTTCCCTCTGGTTCAAAGCGATTTCGTCCACAACAAGTAACTGTTTCTATTGGCAAACCAATAGCACCTGCTACTAAAAAAGAAGACATCCCCCAATTTATCGAAGAGGTAAGAAATGCAGTTCAGCAAATGAGGGGATAAACTTTATAGTATATGTAGGTATTATGGGTATCTTTTTCATTAAAACAATAAATCATAAAAAAAGCCATGTAGAACACTACATGGCTTTTATCATTTACCGATATTTCTATATATCTACTTTCGCATATTTCGCATGCTTTTCTATAAACTCTCTACGAGGCGCTACTTCATCTCCCATCAGCATCGAAAATAAATGATCCGCAGCCGCTGCAGACTCAATAGTAACTTTTTTCAAACTTCGTCTTTCAGGATCCATGGTTGTCGTCCACAATTGCTCTGGATTCATTTCTCCCAAACCTTTATACCGTTGTACACCTACAGAATCCACTTTACCATCTTTGGCTAGTTCGTTAATGGTACGTTCTCGATCTTCTTCACTCCAACAATATCTTTCTTGTTTTCCTTTCTTTAATAAATACAATGGTGGCAATGCTATGTATAAGTAACCACTTTCAATCAAAGACTTCATATACCTAAAAAAGAATGTCAGAATTAGTGTTCGAATATGACTTCCATCAACATCCGCATCGGTCATAATTACGACCTTATGATAACGTAATTTTGTCATATTCAATTCTTTGGGGTCATCTTCTGTGCCGAAGCTAACACCAAGAGCAGTAATCATATTTTTTATTTCTTCATTTTCATAAATACGATGTTCCTGCGCTTTTTCCACATTCAAAATTTTACCTCTTAGAGGCAGAATAGCTTGAAAATTTCGATCTCTACCTTGTTTTGCAGAACCACCTGCTGAGTCCCCTTCCACTAAATATATTTCACAAGCAGTAGGGTCATTATTTGAGCAATCGGCAAGTTTACCTGGTAGCCCTGTCCCTGACAACACGTTCTTCCGCTGTACCATTTCACGTGCTTTTCGAGCCGCATGTCGTGCTTGAGCTGCCAATACTACCTTGCTTACAATTTGTTTTGCCTGTTTAGGGTTCTCTTCCAAATATTCATTAAGCATATCACTCACACAAGTATCCACAGCTCCCATTACTTCCGAATTCCCTAGTTTTGTCTTCGTTTGACCCTCAAACTGAGGCTCTTGAACCTTCACGGAAATTACTGCTGTTAACCCTTCTCTAAAATCATCGCCAGCAATTTCTACTTTTGCTTTTTCTAGTAAACCTGATTTGTCCGCATATGATTTTAAGGTTCTGGTCAAAGCTCTTCTAAAACCAGACACGTGAGTCCCTCCCTCAATAGTATTAATATTATTTACATACGACACCACATTTTCGGAATAAGACGTGTTATAGCTTAGCGCCACTTGAACGGGTATATCTCCTTTTTCACCATCCATATAAATGGGCTCTGGAATTAGTTTTTCTCTTGTAGAATCAAGAAAAACAACAAATTCTTTCAATCCTCCTTCGGAGTGAAATTTATCTTGTAAAAATTCGCCATCTTCCCCTTTTTCTCTAAGGTCTTTAAGAAAAATAGTAATCCCAGCATTCAAATAAGATAACTCCCGCAAACGAGAAGCCACCGTGTCGTAATTATATACCGAATGAGTAAAAATATTTTTATCTGGTAAAAACGTAACGGTTGTTCCTGTTAGATCAGTTTCCCCTATTTCCTTTACATCAACTTGAGGTACTCCTATTTTATATTCTTGTTCATATATTTTTCCACCTCGATGCACTGTCACTTTTAAGTCTTCGGAAAGGGCATTTACACAAGACACACCTACTCCATGCAACCCCCCTGACACTTTATAGGTATCCTTATCAAATTTACCTCCTGCATGCAAAACGGTCATCACAACTTCTAAAGCCGATCGCTTTTCTTTATGATGCATATCGGTCGGTATACCTCTACCATTATCACTCACGGTAATAGAATTGTTCTCATTGATGGTCACATTAATAGTGTCACAATGACCAGCTAGTGCCTCATCAATGGAGTTATCAACTACTTCCCACACCAAATGATGCAACCCTTTAACACCTACATCCCCAATATACATTGCTGGACGTTTTCTTACAGCTTCTAACCCTTCAAGTACCTGAATGTTATCTGCTGAATAATTTTCTTTCTTGTTCTCTTTTTTATCGCTCATGTCTACATTTCAAAACCACACAAAAATAACATTTTTCTCTAATAATTCTAGTGTATTTTACTTGTCTTTCAACTAATTATTTAGTTTGTTTATAAGATGATTAGAAAACAGTATATATATGGCATAATATTCTACCTTACTATTCAATTTTCATATTCATTACAAACCGAAATACCTTTCCAGAGAGACATGTCAAAAGAGGAAAGAGATTCAGTTTATAATGTACTTAGAAAAAAGCAACGATTAAGAAACATCACCTCATACAAAGAAAAAGCACAGGTACGAACAGAGAGATACAAAAATAACACGCGAAAGGACACTGTTACTTATTTAGACTTAAGTTATAATGACCTCAGCCAACTACCTGAATACGTTCCTGCGTTTAAAAATATTAAGAGAATCGACTTAGGTCATAATAACATTAAGCACTTAGGAAAATTTTTAAATCATTTTGATTCCTTAGAGCAAATAAGTTTGGCTTCTAATAAAATTTATAGGGGTAAAATAAAAGTCGCAAAAAATAAAACCGTAAAAACAGTATTCTTATATGACAACAACCTTCATAAACTGCCTCGATTCATTAGAAAATTTAAAGCTTTAGAAGAAATAAGTATCAGTAAAAACCA
>JAOULS010000209.1 GCA_029881895.1 Cyclobacteriaceae bacterium
AGATGACCATGGATATTAACAGTCCTCTTTTCTGAATCAATAGATTATGTGTGCAATCAAATCAATGAGGGAGCTAAACGAATAAGGGTGGTAAAACAAGCTGAATTAAAATAAACAAGGAGTATAGACCAAAACAAACAATACCTAAAGAAAATAATAAAACCATTAGCTTATGATGAATGCTGATATAACTATCACACTTGATAATTGTTACAAGCATGGTGATAGGGCAGTTTATTTGTTGTATCTTTGTAGTTCATTTATAAATATCCATTCCTTTGACTACGTTTTCAGAACTGGGGTTATCTGCCCCGATATCAAAAGCCCTAGACGAATTAGGCTTTACATCACCTACAGAAATACAAAAACAAGCGATACCTTTACTTTCAGGAAAAACATGTGACTTTATTGGTCTAGCGCAAACTGGTACAGGTAAAACTGCTGCTTTTGGTCTTCCATTATTACAAAATATAGATTACTCTGATGCCAGAATACAAAGTTTAATTTTAGCTCCTACTCGCGAATTGGCACAGCAAATTGCTGTTGGTCTTCAAGATTTCGGAAAGCACCTTAATGGACTTAATGTACAAGTGGTATATGGTGGGGCAGATATTTCGAAACAAATCAGGCAATTACGCTCTAAGGTAAATGTGGTAGTGGCTACCCCTGGTCGCCTACTAGATTTGATAAAAAGAAAAGCATTGTCATTGGATGCCATACGTTTTGTTGTGCTTGATGAAGCAGATGAAATGTTAAATATGGGGTTTAAAGAAGATTTGAATAAGATTCTTTCTTTTATGCCAGAGGACAAATCAACATGGTTATTTTCAGCTACCATGCCGTCCGCTATTCAAAATATAGTAAAGCACTATATGACGGATCCTGTTAAAGTGACTGTAAATGCCGATGCAAAAGTCAACAAAAATATCTCGCATCAATACATGTTATTAAAGGCTTCTGACAAACAAGAAGCCATTAAGCGTTTGCTTGATTTTAATGAAGAAATTTATGGGGTGATATTCTGTCGTACAAAGATGGATACAACCGAATTAGCTGAGGCACTACGAAGAAGTGGTTATAGTGCTGATGCTATTAATGGTGATTTAAGTCAGAACCAGCGTGATGTGGTGATGAAACGTTTTAAGTCGCATAGTATAAAGCTACTAGTGGCTACTGATGTTGCTGCACGTGGAATTGATGTAAATGATCTTACACACGTGATTCATTATCGTTTGCCAGACGAAATGGAGTATTACACACACCGAAGTGGAAGAACGGCAAGAGCTGGGAAAAAAGGTATTTCACTTGTGTTAGCTACCAGAGGCGATTTAAAACAATTGAAATTCTTTGAATCTAGATTAAAAATCAACTTTGAAAAAAGAGAAATTCCGAGACTAGAATCTATCCGATCAAACAAAATAATGCATTGGGCAACTTCAATAGTTGAAACGCCCGAAACTACTGATATAACGCCCGAAGAATGGGAGTCAGTTAAAGGAGTTCTTGAAAGCTTCGATAAGGATCAGTTAATAAACAAGCTGCTTTCTCGTGAGTTGAGTAAGATGAAAAAATTTGAATCAGGAGGTTCGGATTTAAACATGAAAGAAGGAGAGCGTGATAGAGAAAGATCAAGAGGTAGGGAAAGAGGAGAAGAGAGAAGAAGCAGGGATAGAAATAAAGGGGAGAAGTCAGGGTATGAAGAAAGGGTTAGAAGTAGAGAAAGAGACAAAGACAAAGACAAAGATAAAAAAACTAGAAATACATCTCAGAAAGGATTTTCTAAATTTTTCATCAATATTGGCAAAATGGATGGTGCAACAAAACCAGAGTTGCTCGATTTTATTGCTGAGGAAACTGGAATAGACAAAAAGGATGTTGGTGATATTTCTGTAGAAAAAACGGGTTCTTATTTTGAAGTGAAAAATGATGACTCTAAGAGTATTACTAATAATTTTAAAGGAATTATTGTGAATGGAAGAGATGTAAAAGTGAAGGAAGAACGTGGAGATAGAAGTAGAAGACCTGATAATAGAGGTAAGGGCAGGAAAGACTGAGAAATAATTGAAAATGTTATACCCCCTAAAAAGGCGAACCATTGGTTCGCCTTTTTAGATTTATTACTAATAGAAACTCATTTCTAAAGTTTTCCACTGCCTCAATTAAGCGGATATTTGCACCTGTTTGAGGCTTGTTTGTGAGACACAAACAAGGGCTTTAGACATAAAAACACATTATGCAACCGTTTGTGTCTCACAAACGGTCTGATTTAGTACTTTAACTATTCAAAAACTCTTGATACTTTTTAGAACTCATTACTTTCCAAATGGCAAGCAAAACCACTATTGTTTTCACAACAGTTGATATAATAATCAATTCAGGTGCGCCAGATAAATGCAATATTTTGAACGTTGCTCCTGAAACTAGAATAAGTTCACTTATAAGATACAGGACAATTATGTGTCTAACTTTCATATTAATATAAAATTCTAAATTTAATGGTATGCTCAATTTTTTTGAGACCCTTAATTACCTCTTTGTTATATTCTTTATCAATATCGGTAATCACATACCCTATATCTTCATTAGTTTTTAGGTATTGCCCCATAATATTGATGCCATGTTCTGCCAATACAATATTTATTTTAGCCATCATACCAGGAACATTATGATGGATATGTATTAGGCGATGCGCATTCTTTAACTCGGGCAACTGAAGATTTGGAAAATTAACACTATTAAAAGTACTGCCTGTATTAACGTACTCCATAATTTTATTAGGTACAAAATCACCTATATTAACTTGTGCTTCCTTAGTACTTCCTCCAATATGTGGTGTTAGTATTGTGTTAGGTAAACCACGAAGTGGAGAAACAAATTCTTCTTTGTTATTGATAGGTTCATGAGGAAAAACATCTATAGCTGTTCCAGCTACTTTATTGTTTTCTATACTTTCTTTAAGTGCTTCAATGTCTACTACATGTCCTCGACTAAGATTGATAAAAGTGACACCTTTCTTCATTTTATCAAACTCATCTTTACCAATCAGGTTTTTATTTTCTGGTCGTCCATCAATATGCAAAGAGATAATATCTGAAACAGATAGCAACTCATTTAGGGAGTAGCATTTTTTAGCATTTCCTAAGGCAAGTCTTTCAATAACATCATAATAATAGACTTCAATACCCATTGATTCGGCAAGAACAGATAATTGAGAACCGATATTTCCGTAGCCAATAATACCTAATTTTTTACCTCTCACCTCAAAGCTACTATCAGCCGATTTATTCCAATTACCTTGATGCATTTGAGCAATTTTATCAGATAAATTACGCTTCAATAATATTATTAAGCTTATCACTAACTCAACTACTGATCGGGTATTACTAAAAGGAGCATTAAATACTGCTACCCCTTTTTTGGAACAAGTATTTAAGTCTATCTGATTGGTACCAATACAGAAAGCTCCAATGGCAATAAGCCTATTGGCATTTGCTAATACTTTTGAAGTAACCTGTGTTTTAGAACGAATACCTAATATCGATACGTCTTTTATTTTTTCACACAGTTCTTCTTCATCCATTGCAGTGGTATGCAATTCTACATTATACCCCTCTTCCTTCATTAATTCCAAGGCTTTTGGGTGTACATTTTCTAACAATAGAACTTTGATTCTATTTTTCGGATATGAGATGGTTTGGCTCAACTTGTTTATATATAAAAATTCATCAAAACTAGGGGTGATATGGTCAGCATTTTCTGTTACTTCAACCCTTTTAACATTTTCGGTAAAGGCATAAAATTTATTAGCTATACCCGATAATTTTATTTCATAATCATTGTAACCGTCTCCAATTACACAGATGTCACCTTCGAGTCCTAGTATTTTTAACTGTTCTACTTTCCCATTGTTGGAAGAGAGTACATTGGTTTCATCAAAGCCTATAATATTGTTATTTTCATCAAAAACAAAAGAATTGGCAAATACATTTTCGGGGTTCACCCCAAACTCTTCTACTATTGGTATTATAAAGTCTTTAAATCCATTAGAAATGATGTAAATATGATCAGCATTTTCTTTGAAAAAAACTGCATTTCGTACAAATGAAACAGAAACTTGTTTTCTTAATCTTTCAATTAACTCCTTAAGGTGTGATTTATTAGCACAAAGTAGTTTTACACGCTCCGATAACGATTCTCGTACATCAAGTTTACCTTCCATTCCTAGGTCAGTAATGTCCTTTATTTTTTGTAATATATCGGCCTTTTCAGGTTTACCTTCCAGCGAAATTTCACATAATATATCTAATGCCTCTACTTTAGTGAAGGTACTGTCGAAGTCGATGATGATATTTTTTTTAGTAGTGGTATTATTCATTGTAAATTTGGGGTTACGAAAAATTGTATAAAAGGTAAATTATGAATGAGTTTTGTTTTCACGAACCCAGTCTAAAGCATTAGTAAAAGCTTCTACCCAAGGAGAAACTTCATCTGATTTTCTATCGGATTTATAATGTGGCCAGTTCCATGGAAATATGGAGCGTTCTAAATGGGGCATCATGGCTAAGTGCCTTCCGTCTTTTGAAGCTAATGCAGCTACATTGTAGTCAGATCCATTAGGGTTTGCAGGGTAACTAGAATGGCTATATTTACTGGTGATGTTGTAATTGTTTTCCTCATTAGGTAATACAAATTTACCTTCACCATGTGCTACCCAAATTCCAAGTTTCGAGCCACTCAATGAGTTTAGCATTACAGTATTGTTTTCTGGGATATCTACTGTTAGAAAGGATGATTCAAATTTCTTGGAATCATTATGATGTAGTTTAGGGTGATTATTGCCCAATTCAGGGTATAGTAACCCTAGTTCCATCATGAGCTGACAACCGTTACATACACCAAGACTTAATGTATCTTTTCTAGCGTAGAAATTATCTAATGCATTTTTTGCTTTTTCATTATATAAAAATGCTCCTGCCCATCCTTTAGCTGATCCGAGAACATCAGAGTTTGAAAATCCACCTACAAATACAATGAAGTTAACTTCTGATAAGTCTTCTCTCCCAGAAATTAAATCGGTCATGTGCACATCTTTTACATCGAAACCTGCCAGATGCATGGCATAAGCCATTTCTCTATCTCCGTTTACTCCTTTTTCACGAATTATAGCTGCTTTTATACCTGATTTTTCTTTTCGCTTTGGATTAATATCATAATGTTGAAACTTCCCTGTGAAAGAGGTAGGAAAATTGAATGCTAATGGTTGAGATTTATAATTATTAAATCGCTCCTTCGCTAAGTCATTTTCACACTGTTTGTTATCAAGTAAGTAGGAGGTTCTGTACCAAGTGTCTCGGAGTTCATTGATGTCGATATCAAGCGTAGAGGTTTTATGTGTGATTTTTAAAGTTCTGTTTTTATTGGTTTGACCTATGTTTTTATAGCTTACTCCTGTTTCGGTCAATATTGCTTCTACTTTTTCTGTAGCATTAGTTTGAATAATAATTCCCGATTT
>JAOULS010000210.1 GCA_029881895.1 Cyclobacteriaceae bacterium
CCGATTTCCCTGGTCTCGACCCCGAAATGCAGATTTTGAGTAATAATAGCGTTAAATTGCATCACCCAAATTTGGGTGATGCAATTTTCCCTATATTTTACCAAAGCGTTTTAACAGTAACTTGAAAGCCTTTTTTTGACATATGGAAAATTGATGATGAATAATTCGGGTTAATCTTTTTTACATATCTCTTCATATAGTTTCTTCTATAGAAGAAACTATCAAATTCTTATTACAATAAAAATCGCAACTACTTTAGTTAAAAAAATAAGGTTTCACAAATTGTGAAACCTTATCAAATAATGGTTTAAATAAAATAGTGATTACTAATCTTCTTTTTTATCTAAGTCGTATACTGCTGGAGTCGCTATAAATATAGAAGAATACGTTCCTACTAATACGCCTATCATTAAAGCAAAAGAAAAGCCTCTTAATACTTCGCCACCAAAAATCAACAACACCAATACCACTATTAACGTAGTAGCAGAAGTAATTAAAGTACGATTTAGCGTACTGTTAATGGCCGTATTAAAAATGGTAAACTTATCTGTACGTGTGCCTAAATTTAGGTTTTCACGAACACGGTCAAATACAACTACGGTATCGTTTATTGAATAACCAATTACCGTTAATAGTGCCGCTACAAACACCTGATCAATTTCAAATGAAATCCCAAATAATCCAGCTATGGCAAATGCCGCAAATACAAATGCCGTATCATGTACTAGTGCAATAATAGCACCTGTACTAAATTGCCATTTTCTAAAGCGTACTAATATGTATAAGAAAATAAATACAATTGAGAAAAATCCTGCTTTGTAGGATGAGCTCTTGATATCATCTGCTATGGTTGGGTCTACTTTCGCTCTTCCCGAAATAGTGAAGTGGGTTTCGTCCACTTTCGAATCATCTGCTATATAAGTGAGGCCAGTCATGCCTTCCAGTCCTGCTACTAACGTTTCTTTCACCTTATTATCAGCATCTAATGATTCATCATCAATCAGATAAGAAGTGGTGATTTTTAGTGTGTTGTCAGTATTATACGTTTTTACTTCAGTACCCGCTCCTTCAAAAGTGTCATTTAAGCCCGTTTTTACCTCAGAGGCCACCATTGACTGATTAAAATCTACGATATAAGATCGGCCTCCTTTAAAGTCAACCCCCATGTTCAACCCTTGAGTGAAAGCAACCACTAATCCAGCCACAATAATAGAAGCAGAAACGATGTATGCTTTCTTTCTGCTACCAATGAAATTCAAATTAAGGCTTGATAGCAGCCCTTTAGAAAGAGGTGTTTTGAAATTCACTTTACTTTCATCTCCTTTTCTAGTCATCCACTCTACAATTAGTCTAGTGATAAATATGGCAGAAAAGAATGAACAAATAATACCTATAATTAGTGTAACAGCAAACCCTTTTATTGGCCCTGAACCCAAGAAGTAAAGTACTGCTGCTGTTAATAGTGTGGTAACGTTTGCATCAACAATTGAGCTATATGCTTTTTGATATCCAGTAGATATGGCCTCACGTAATCCTACACCTCTTCTCATTTCCTCACGAATTCGTTCAAATATAAGCACGTTCGCATCAATAGACATACCTATGGTTAATACTATCCCTGCAATACCGGGTAATGTAAGTGCTGCATTAAGCTGAGCCAAAATTCCTGCAATGAAGAATATATTGAATAACAATGCCACATTGGCTACTAAACCACCTTTAGCATAGTAGGCCACCATAAAAAGTACCACGATTACTAATCCAGAAAGGATAGAAAAAATACCTTGTTTCTGCGCTACTTTACCTAATGTTGGTCCTATTACACCATCTTCTACTATACGAGTAGGTGCAGGTAAAGTCCCTGCTTTTAAGATATTCGCAATGTCTTTTGCTTCCTCTAACTCAAAATTTCCTGATATTTGAGATCGACCGTTAGGGATAGTTCCATTCACTGAAGGAGCAGTATATACTAAGCCATCTAAAACGACAGCTATTCTTCCTTGTGGTGATTTACTAGAAGCTTCTTCTGTTACTTTCTTCCAAATTTTAGCACCTGCAGCATTCATTTGCATAGATACCGCTGGGCGAGCAAAATCATCTAAATCCTGAATAGCATCGGTAACTACTTCACCAGAAAGCAATGCTTTTCCTCCACGTCCAACTTTTAAAAAGTAAAGTTCCATGATTTCCTCATTCGAGCCTTCTTGTGCTTCGAAAGGCTTCGCTGCCCAAGCATAACGAATGGTTCGAGGCAATAATGATTTCACATCATCTCTTTTAAGAATACGATTAATCTTAGAAGTATCTTTCACATCGTACGCTAATGTTTGCAACGACTTAGTTAACGCAAAAATAGGAGACACTTGTGGTGTATCTAAAGAATCTAGTTCATCATTAGTTGTAGAATCTTCTGCAACCGTTGTGGTATCCGCATCGTCATTATCTGAGGTTAGTAAATCATTAAGGCTACCACTATCTTCAACACCTGTAGCAGCCAACTCATCGGACACATTCCCACTTTTTAGTTGCATTTCAGCCACTAACAAATCATTAATCGCAATCAACGAATTATTTACCGCTGATATTTCGGCTACTTCCCAAAATTCTAGTTTTGCTACACCTTGTAAAAGTTTTCTTACCCTTTCAGGGTTTTCAGCGCCAGGAATTTCTACTTGAATTCTTGCAGTACCTTGGATACGCTGAATATTTGGTTGTGATGTACCAAACTGATCAATTCTAGATCGAATAATGATAAATGAACGTTCAATCGCATCATCAATTTCTTTGTTGATAAAAGTCATCACCTTATCATCTTCGTCCGAGGCACTTACTTTCCCAATATTTGTGGAATTAGAGAATATAGGTGCTAATTTAACCCCTGGATTATCTGTAGTAAATGCCTGATAGAACAATGCACTAAAATTTTCTTGACTATGCTTCTGTTGTTCTTTTGCTTTCGCAATAGCTCCCAAAAAAGCGGGATCTTCACTATTCCGACTTAACCCTTTCAAGATATCTACTGGAGATACTTCCAAAACGGCATACATCCCTCCTTGAAGGTCAAGACCAAGGTTTAATTCCGTTTCTTTAATTTCTTTATAGGTATATTCTTTGCCAAAAAGGTTATATACAGGCTCATTCCAAATAGAATCGAGGTACGTACGTTTTTTAAATGGGTCATATTCCCCTGCTTCATTTGTTGCCTGAGCGATCGCTTCTTTCTGAATATTTCGAGAAACGAACGTAAATGACAAGTAATACAAGCATAATGCGGTTACAATTACTGTCAAGAAAATGACTGCTCCTTTGTTTTTCATTCTTTTATTTATTAAAATTTATTTTGAATTATAATTTCACTATAACATTACATATCATAGCCAATATTCCTCGCTCTACTGTTAAGGAAGAATCTTCATCACGTCTTAACGCAATGGGTAATCATAAAATTTAGGGTGCGTTGGGTGATATGATTTGCCTAAACACCATATTGAGATAGGTCTCAACATGAGGCATCTCCAAATAGTTTTCCGTTACTTTCGAACTATTTGATAGTATGTTTTCACTAATAAAGTAAAAAACATGTGTAATATGAAGCTGAACAGTAACAGTAATAGCATTTACTGCACTAATAAGTACTAGTTCTTCTGTGGTGTCGCTTCCTTCATTATTTTTTTGCTCTACCGATGTTTTTTCGATAGTAGAAGTGAAATATCCGTCATTACCAAAGCCTATTATAAAGGCAATAAATACCCCTAATAGCAATGTCGCTATTTGTTTGAACTTCGATATGTTACTAGTACTGTTCATTTTGAGCCTACAAAAATAGTGATAATAATCTAATTCGCAACCTTTTCCTTCAAATGAGCTATCACAACATTCAAGGCATTGTCAAAAAGCGTGTTGTTTGGAATAACTAAGTCTGATTCATCCTTAAAAGGTGCAATATATTTTTCATAAGTAGGATAGACGTGTTTATCATAACGATACAGCACATCGTCAAGATCATAGCCTCGCTCTTTATTGTCCCTAATAATTCTTCTTTTTAATTTTAGATGTTCTTTAGCATCAATAAATAGTTTTAAATCCAGTAGTGACGACACTTCTGGATAATACATAACAAAAATACCTTCTACCACGATAATTGGAGCTGGTTCAAAAGATAACATTTTTGGTTTTTTATCGGGGTTATTAAAAGTGTATTCCTCCTTTAGCACTTTTTGTCCATTCTTAAGTGCTAAAACATCTTTTGCATATTTTTCAAAATCAATAGAATGGGGTGTGTCAAAATTTTTCACTCCATTTTCATCAATAGGCTGCTGATCTCTAGGGCGATAATAATTGTCTTGAGAAATTAAACAAAGTTGCGTTTTGTCAAATTCCTTTACTAGGTCATTTATGAATTTTGTTTTTCCTGAAGCACTACCACCAGTAATACCAACAATATATGGGGTTTTCATGAATGCTAAATTAAAAAAAATTAGTAATCTTTAGTAGCTGAAAGAAATTCTACCAATTTTTTTATCGCTCTTCCTCTGTGGCTTATTTTATTTTTTTCTTCGGCACTCATTTCTCCAAAAGTAGTTTCATGCCCCTCGGGCATGAAAACAGCATCATACCCAAATCCTTTTTCTCCTATTCTTTCAGTTACTATTTGCCCTTTTACAATACCTTCAAATTGATAATCATTAATAGGGGTTGTAAGTGTGATTACTGTTCGAAACTGTGCTTTTCTGTTTAGTTTACCTTTGAGATTTTGAAGCACTAAATCAATGTTGTCTTCATTATTTCGTTGAGGTCCTGCGTACCGTGCGGAAAACACGCCTGGCTCTCCCTCTAATGCCTCTATTTCCAGACCTGTGTCGTCAGCAAAACATGCTGTATCATATTTTTCAAAAACATAACGTGATTTTTGTTTCGAATTCCCCTCTAAAGTAGCTTGGGTTTCGGGAAGCTCCTCCGAGCAGCCGATTTCTTCCAAACTTATGATTTGAAATGATGCTCCTAAAATTGCATTAATTTCCTTTAGTTTATTGTGGTTATTAGTAGCAAAACAAAGTCTTTTCATACTTAAAGCACATCTAAAAGATCTACTTGAAACTTTAAATTGGCATTGGCTGGAATACTACCTGGAGAGCCTCTTGTTCCGTATGCATAACCAGAAGGGATATACAACGTAATACTCCCTCCTTCACTTATTAATGGGATACCGATTTGCCAACCGACTACAACCCCCAAAAGTGAAAAACTCGTATTATTACCTTCATCAAAAAACTCTGTTTCGCCTATAATGTTTCCCTTATAATTCACGGTTACATTACTGTATTTATCAGGAAAAACACCCGTACCTTGACGATTAATAACATAAAACACTCCTGACTCGTGTTTTTGAGCTACTATTGAATTTTCATCCAAGTAAGTTTGAATGGCTTCAATATCTTTCTCCAACTGTAGTACAGAAGAAATGGGTTCATCGTTTGGATTACACCCTCCTAAACAAGATGCGATC
>JAOULS010000019.1 GCA_029881895.1 Cyclobacteriaceae bacterium
ATACGAGGTAGCTGAAAAAGTAATGGGGAGAAAGAACATCGATTTCGATGCTATAGAAAAAAACATATTAATTCACGTGTTTGAGCAATGTGCTAAATACAGAGTTTGGGAAAATAAATAATATGCTATTTAAAGACATCCCAGGACTAGAAGAAACAAAAGCACAGCTTATAAAAGCTGTGAAGAACAATCATATTGCACATGCGCAGCTATTTTTATCCAAAAACGGAGGTGCAAACCTACCTTTAGCACTTGCGTACGCCAATTATGTGAATTGTGAGCAACCATTAGAAAACGATGCATGTGGTTCATGTGTTCATGCTCAAAAAATGAAAAGGTCATCCACCCTGACATGCATTTTGTGTATCCTGTAAGTAGTACCAAAAACATTACTGGAAAAGATGTAATAAGCACTAATTTCTTAAAAGAATGGAGAAGTTTTATTCTTTCCAATCCTTATGGAGATGTAAGCCAATGGGCAGTAGCTTTTGGGGCAGAAAATAAACAAGTTAATATATCTAAAGAGGAAAGTAGGCAAATCATAAAACGATTATCATTAAAAGCATTTGAAGGTAAATATAAAATAATGATCATCTGGCTTCCCGAATACATGAATGGGGCATCCGCTAATGCTATTCTTAAAATATTGGAAGAACCACCAGAACGAACTCTTTTTTTATTAGTATGCAATGATGACGAACAATTATTAACCACCATTCTTTCGCGTACTCAAATTATAAAAATAAGGCAGTTTGGAGACCAGGAAATCATAAAACTACTCATTGAACAGCAAGGAATAGATGAGAATAAAGCCAAACAAATTGCACACTTAGCGAATGGAGACTTCAATGAAGCCATTACTTTATTAGAAGGGTCGGAAGAAGATAACCACGACTTATTCAGAAGTTGGATGCGACTATGTTTCGCATATGATTTCACCAATATGGTTGAAATGGCTGAATCATTTCAAAAATCTGGGAAAATAGCGCAACGAAGTTTATTGCAATATGGACTGAGCATGATGCGTGAAAGTTTACTTGCTACAGTTGGCGCTTCGGAGATGCACCGCATCCAAGGAGAAGAGGAAAAATTTATTGAAAATTTTAGTAAAGTAATGACTTTTGAAAAAGTTGAAAAATTATCTAAACTTCTCAATGATGCACTTTACCATCTAGAACGTAATGCTAGTGCCAAAATAACGTTCATGAATTTATCATTGCAAATTGCACGTTTTATTAAATAATTTACTAAAAATGAAAATTAGAATTGGAACTCGTGGAAGTAAATTAGCTTTATGGCAAGCGCATTATATTAGTGACTTACTGAAAAAAGGAGGTGTGGTAACAGAGGTTATTACTATAGAAACTACTGGAGACAAAATATTAGATGTTTCAATAGCGAAGATAGGAAGTAAAGGAGTGTTTACAGAAGAGATTGAGGCACAATTAGCTCTTGGAACTATTGATATTGCTGTTCATAGTGCAAAAGATTTGCAATCGGTTTTACCTGATGCATTTGAGCTGATCGCTTTTACCAAAAGAGAAGGCGCCAATGACATTATATTAAGTCATAAAAAAAACATATCACTCAACGATAACCTCGTTTTAGGCACTTCTTCCACACGAAGAATTGCGTTCTTAAAACACCTCTACCCTCATATTAAAACCGTTCCCGTTCGAGGAAATTTACAAACCCGTATACGAAAAATGGAAGAAGGGGCATGTGATGCCTTAATGCTTGCCTATGCTGGTGCTCACCGAATGGGGTTTGACAACATGATTATTCAAAAATTATCAACTGATGAATTTATCCCTGCGGTAGGTCAAGGAAGTGTAGCGATTGAATGTAGCACCTCATTAGATATCGACAAAAAAAATAAAGTACGTGCGCTTACCAATAACATTGAAGCCGAAACATGTCTATTAGCTGAACGTGCCTATTTACGAGAATTAGAAGGAGGGTGTAGTATTCCTGTCTTTGCTTTAGCTACACTAGAAAATGAAAAAGTGTCCCTTACTGGAGGCATCATTTCTCTTAATGGAAAAGAGGTGATTAAACATACTACCACAAGCACTACAGCAGCCCCTGCTATGTCTGGACACAATTTAGCTGAAATAGTCTTAAAAAATGGTGGAGACAAAATATTAAAAGAAATTAAAGAACAAATAAAATAAAATAAGCATGAAAAAAATAAGTAACAGTATTCTTGGAGCTTTCATAGGCATATTTTTAATGTCTGCTTCCTGCACCTCTGAGACAGATTTCTTAATTACCATAAAAACCCCTTATGGTGACATGAAAGCCATCCTGTTTGACGAAACCCCACAACATAAAGAAAATTTCATAAAATTAGCCAAAGAAGGTTTTTATGACAGTCTTCTATTCCATCGTGTTATCGAAGAGTTTATGATTCAAACTGGTGATCCTAATTCTAAAAATGCAGCTACTGGAACTCCTCTAGGTTCTGGGGGACCAGGTTATCAGATTCCTGCTGAATTTCACAAACATTTGATTCATGAAAAAGGAGCGTTATCTGCCGCTAGAACAAATAATCCAGAGAAAAAATCAAGCGGAAGTCAGTTTTATATTGTACAAGGAAAAGTATGGACAAAAGAGGAATTAACCTTAGACATGAATAAACTAGCAATGACTGCTCGTCAGATGATGGGAGACCCTCAATATGATTCTGCTAAAAACATTCTTATATCGAGTTACGAAAACCAAGGGCCAGAGGGATATAGTGAAAAACTTATTGAAATGAAAGATTTTATATGCGATGCAATGAATACTCAAGTAAATAAAGATTTTCCTGAAGAACGACTGGATGTATATACTACAACTGGAGGCTCTCCTCACCTAGACGATGAGTATACTGTATTTGGCAAAGTGATTGAAGGAATTAATGTTATTGACAGTATCGCTGCTCAACCAACTGCACGTGGAGATCGTCCTGTAAAAGATATTATGATGACCGTAACCGTTGAAGAGTTAAAGCGCAAAAAAATAACGAAAGAATACGGATACATGTACCCCACTTCAGAAGAATAAATGAAAATACTTATTACTGGAGCGAACGGCCTGTTGGGCCAAAAATTGGCCAAGCTTTATGCAATAAAGCCCCAATACGAAGTATTGGCAACAGGCCGTGGCGAATCTCGATTTCCTATTGACGGTAATCATATTCGCTACGCTACAATGGATATCACAAAAAAAGAAGAGGTCAATACCATCATCTCTTCTTTTACTCCAGATGTCATTATTCATACTGCCGCTATGACCAATGTAGACGAATGCGAAAGTAATAAAAGAGGGTGTTGGGAAATGAATGTTTCTGCCGTTGACTACTTACTTGAATCAGCCAAAAAAATTGATGCTTTTTTCTTACATCTTTCCACCGATTTTATTTTTGATGGCACTATTGGCCCTTTATCTGAAGATGAAAAACCAAACCCAGTTAATTATTATGGTGAAAGTAAACTAGAGGCTGAAAACCTTATTAGAAACAGCAAGGTGAAATGGGCCATAGCTCGTACTGTTTTGGTGTATGGCATCACTCATAACATGAGTAGATCGAACATCATTTTATGGGTAAAAAATAATTTAGAAAAAAAAGAAACCATCCGTGTGGTTGACGACCAATGGCGAACACCTACCTTAGCCGAAGACTTAGCAATGGGTTGCTACCTTATTGTAGAAAAACAAGCGGAGGGAATATTTAATATTTCTGGTAAAGATTTTATTACCCCCTATCAGATGGCCATTATGACAGCAGAGTATTTTGAGTTGGATAAATCACTCATCGTAAAAACAGATGGCTCACTATTTAAGCAGGCCGCTAAACGACCTGCAAAAACAGGTTTTATTATTAATAAAGCACGTGAAACCATCGGATATCAGCCCCACTCATTTACTGAAGGAATATCCATTTTGGCAAACCAAATTCACTAATCACTCATCCTTTTTACTAACTGCCTTTCACTTGATTTATGGAAAATGTATATTTAAGGATAGATTTTAATTTATATTGATTTGAGTCAAGACAACTTAAAAATATTTGAGCAACTATTTAAGGAACATTTTGGTCCACTAACTGATTTTGCTCAAAAGTATGTGTATGATCCTGATGAAGCTAAAGGGGTGGTACATGATGTTTTTGTGACCGTTTGGGAAAAATTTAATGACTTACCTCCTAGCACTAACTATAGAAGTTATTTATATACTTCTGTGAGAAATCGCTGCTTCAATGTAATCAGGAATAAAAAGAAAGAGGTTCAATTAAATACAGTAAATGAGGAAACATTTGCTGTAAACCATGATATTTTAGAGATTAAAGAACTAGCTGTTGAAATTGAACTTGGAATTAACACTTTGCCTGAAAGATGTAGAGAAGTGTTTGAAAAAAGTAGAATAGAAGGATTAAAATATTCTAAGATCGCAGAAGAAATGAATATTTCAGTAAAAACGGTAGAAGCACAAATGTCAAAAGCGTTAAAAATACTTAGAACACATTTGACTGAATTTTTATCTCTTATTTTTTTTATACTCAACCAATAAGGGTAAATCGAAATTGATGTGTTATATATATAGATACTAAAAAAGTGAAAGACAATCAGAGTAACCCATTCGACAACCTAATTGCTAAATCATTGGCAAATGAAACCTCCGTGGAAGAAGAAAAACAACTACGTGATTGGATTTCAGAAGATTCGGACAATGAACACTATTTTGAAGACTATCACAAAACATTAACCCTTGTCGATAGTCATTACCCTAAAGATAAGTCTCAAAATATACCTATCGACATTGACAAAGAATGGACTCACTTTGTGAATGTTATCGAAAATCGTAAAACCAAGGTTATTCCCTTAGAGTCATCTAACAAATCAGTGCAATGGCTAAAGATTGCTGCCGTTATTTCATTTATTATAATCTCTACGTTTGCGATCAACTACCTCTTCATTAATCCTTCAGCAATAGAACATCAAACTGCAGGTTTAGTACAAGAAATAATTCTTCCAGACGGGTCTATTATTACTTTAAATAAAAATTCAACCATAACTTACACAAAAAAATACGGTGAAAATGACAGAAGTGTCCACCTAAATGGAGAGGCTTTTTTTGATGTTAAGCCCAATAAAGAAAAGCCCTTTATTATTCATACCAAAAGAACCGACATAAAAGTTCTTGGCACTTCCTTTAATGTGGAAACGAGTAACAATCGAGCGACTAAAGTAATTGTAGCAACAGGGGTAGTACAATTTTCTTCTAATGACACAGATCAAAAAGTAACCTTAAATGCAGGTGACATTGGTGTGTTATCCAAGACTCCTAATGGAAAAATAATGAGTACCACAAACAATGACGTAAACTACCTCGCATGGAAAACACATAAATTAATATTCGAAGAAGATAATTTATCTGATGTAATTGAGACGCTAAATAAAGTATATTCTGCCAACATCTCTATAGCTCCTTCTTTATCCAATAGTTGTCAAGTAACAGTAACTTTCGACCAACAATCATTAAAATCTATTCTTAATGTATTGAAAACAACTTTAAATCTTTCCATAAAATCTGAAAAAGGAAAAATAGAGATTATTAAAACAGGATGTTAACCCTTCTACATTGGTATACCCCTTTAATCCGTTTTTATACCCTTATCGGTCTATTGCTCATTACCTCTACCTATGGAAAAGCACAGAATGAAATTCCATCTATACATATTAATGTTATTAATTCACCTCTAATAGAGGTCTTAAATGAAATAGCG
Organism: Cyclobacteriaceae bacterium; assembly: GCA_029881895.1. Taxonomy (GTDB): domain Bacteria; phylum Bacteroidota; class Bacteroidia; order Cytophagales; family Cyclobacteriaceae; genus JAOUKH01. The sequence goes on from JAOULS010000019.1 coordinate 5,771, forward strand.
ACACAAGGAGATCTGCATTTTTCATATAACCCTAAAAAAATACGATTAGATCAAAAGATTACCTATAGTGCCAACAAGCCTGTAAAAGATATTCTTGAAGATTTAATGAAAATAGCTAGTCTACAATACACCTATTTAGAAAAGCAAATTATACTAAAGCCTCTAAAAACCAGAGGAAAGAATACGAATAAGAACACAATCATACATGGCTACATAAAAGATAATAACAACGGGGAAGCATTAATTGGTGCTACTATTTATGTCTCTGAATTAAATACGGGTACAATGACCAATGCCTTTGGTTTTTATTCTATCGCTTTACCTAAGGGAGAATATAACCTGTCGTATTCGTTTATTGGTTTCGAAGAAAATCATCAAATAATTTCCCTAACCAATGCTACTAATATCGATGTCGAATTAGTTGAAAAACCTCCTATCCTAGAAGAGGTGGTTGTAGTGGCTAGCGCCCCTCAATTGGTAGAAGAGATTCAGATGAGTAAATCTGAGCTACAACCTAAAACCGTATCAGAAATGCCCGCTTTATTTGGCGAAATGGACGTAATCAAATCATTGGAGTTTGTGCCAGGTGTAAAATCACATTCTGATGGATCTACTTTCAACTATATTAGGGGAGGAAACAGAGACCAAAATATGATTATGATTGATGATGCTCCTATCTACAACCCTAGTCATATGCTCGGTGTGTTTTCCACCATTATTCCTGATGCAATCAATCACATTCATCTTTACAAAGGAGACATGCCTGCCTCAATGGGTGGAAGGCTCTCTTCTGTAATTGATATTCGCACTAAAAATGGCAATAACAAAAAACTCCAGGCGTGGGGAAATACGGGCTTAATTTCCAGTAAGCTTGGCTTGGAAGGACCAATAGCTAAAGACAAAAGCTCCTTTTTAATGTCAGGGCGCATCTCACATGCTAAATGGCTTTATCAACAAAAAAACGAAAATATTCAACAATTTTATTTTTATGACCTTACTGGAAAGTTAAATTTCAACATCAGTCCAAAGGATAAGCTTTTCATCTCCTCCTACAGCGGTAGTGACAATTATTTTGAAAATAATAGTGGTGTAAATTGGGCGAATACTACAGGATCCATAAAATGGACTCATCTATTCAATAATCGAATTTTCTTAAACACTACCATTGCTGGCAGCTCATACCAATACTTTCTTCATGCGGATATAGAGAACAATACAAAATGGAAATCACGCATTGCAAACCTTAATTTTAAAGGAGATTTTACCTATTTCATTCGACCTCAAAGTGTGCTTACTTTTGGCATTGCTGCAAATGGTCACAACCTTAACCCCGGCAACTTAACTTCTAACGATACAAAAATACAACCGCCTTTAGTCTCTATAAAAAATGTAGTGGAAGGTATAGCTTATATTAATCATGAAGCTAGAGTTAATGACCAGTGGGGAGTGAAATATGGGTTACGTTTTTCTTCTTGGAATAATCAAGGGGCTTCATTTGAGTTTGAATTCGATGAAAATCATCATGTAATCGATACTTTGTTTTTTGACCTAGGAGAGAATTACAACCAATACAATAATATTGAACCTCGATTAGGACTAAGCTATTTTTTTAATAAAAATTCAGCCCTAAAATTCAGCTATTCCAGAAATGTTCAAAACCTTCATTTGATTACTAATTCAATTAGCCCCTTCACTTCTCTTGAGGTATGGTTGCCAAGTAGCATCAACATCAAACCTCAAATTGCCAATCAAGTAGCTATTGGGTACCTGAAGTTTTACCCCAACATAGGCGTTTCACTAACGATAGAAGGCTACTATAAAATAATGAAAAACCAAATTGACTATAAAACACATGCGGAAACTTTACTTAATTCTATTTTTGAAGGCGAGCTCCGTTTTGGTACGTCCAACAGCTATGGGGCAGAGTTCCTTTTAAAAAAGAAAGAAGGCAGACTAAGAGGATGGCTAGGCTATACCTATGCTAGAGTAAAAAATACATTTCCTGAATTAAATAATGGGCAACCTTTTAATGCGTTCTATGATCGTCCACATGAGGTGAATTTGATTCTAGGCTATGACATTACCAAAAGAATACATGTAGGAACAAACTGGACCTACTATACAGGGTCACCTTATTCCTCTCCCATTAGTTTTTTCAATTTTAATGGGTTAGAAACACCTATCTATGGACAACGAAATAATAGCCGACTCCCCGATTACCATCGAATGGATATTTCTGCTACGCTCAACTTAAATAGAGATTTATCAAAGAAATTCACGCATGATCTTACGCTTTCATTTTACAATGTGTATGGAAGAAAAAATACATTATTTATAAATTATAATAAAACCGAAACGGAAAATGGAGACTTTAGAATTCCTTCTAATCTTTTAGAAAACAGTAGGACCTCATCTCAATTTTATTTATTCAGGTTCACTCCTTCACTAACCTATAATTTTCGATTTTTATGAAAACTGTATTAGCGATTTGCATTTCTATTATTGGTTTATTTACGATATCCTGTGAGGAACGAATTGATGACAGAATAATTCCTGAACAAACCAATTTATTAATTGTAGAAGGAATAATTACCAACGAAAAAATAAATCATAGAGTAAAGCTATCGCTCCCTCACTCCACTCAAAACGAAGTCGCTCTACCTGCCACTAATGCAGTAGTGGCGATCATCTCTAGTGATGACGATGTTACTCTTCTAAACGAATCTCCAGTCGGTTCTGGAGAATACTATACAGACTCAATACGAGCAGTCTATGGAAAGAGCTACTTGCTCTACATCAAGTATAATGAAACTGAATACTATGCCGTTGATTATTCTTCCGCAGGTCAACCTCTCGACTCAATACATTTAACTGAAACTATTGTGAACAACCTACCATTATATAGTTTGAAATATGAAAAATCAGGCACTAAGCCAAATTACATTACATACGATATAAACTGGGAGCAAACAGAATATTGTACTACAAACACTATTGATTGTTTTGGAAAACTTATTTATTACGACCTGAAAAATATTGATGTGCAAGAAATATACGCTCCTAAGAAAGAAGCATTTTTGTTTCCTGTGAGGAGTAGAATCATTCGCAAAAAATATTCCATAAGCGATAAATATCAAGAATTTTTAAGGTCTTTATTGTCAGAAACTGAATGGAGAGGAGGATTATTTGATGTTCAGCGATCAAATGTGCCAACAAACCTAAGTGAAGGAGCAATAGGCTTTTTTGCCGTATCTACTGTGGTTACCGACACGGTGATCGTAGGTATATAATGATGATTTAAAAAATATTTTATTTATGAGTAAGGGTACTTTCCTGTTCGTGTGTTATAGAGATGAAGGGAAAATTCTAGACATCCTTTCACAAATTTTAAAATAAATAAATAGAAACTAAAATTAAGAACATGAAATTATCAAAATCAATTTTTCATTTCCTTTCATTGGCTTTAATCCTTTCAATGATAATGATGTCATGTGATGAAAATCCTGCCATCGTAACACAACAAGACCTTCTACCCGAAGCTTTTGGGGTAGACATCCCTTCTTCTATTAGCGATCAAACGTTGTTAGGAGGTAGAACAGAAGCTGACACGTTGAGTGGGAATCAAGTTTACCAGCATATGAATACGTTTATCGCTATTGGCGAAGGCGCTTCTGATATTGTAGAAAGCATAATTCTTGCTATCAGAGTTCATAATATTGAAAGTCTTCAAGTGCTTTCTTATCAAAGTGATGATGACGGACGCATAAAAAACATGGAAGTATTGGAAAACGTAGAACATGAGGGAATCACGTGGGAACACCAATTAACCATCACAGATGCAGATTCTGAAGCCAATGCGGATGGAGGCAAGGCAATGCAAGTATTTTGGAGTAGTAATCCAATAAAAGGAATTGCAATCATAAAGCCTTTTAATATTGACCGATTACATGAAGCAGGTGCAGGAGAAGCTATCTACAGAGTTGACTATAGCGAAAGTGGAGAATTAGGGTATGATTCCCATATGGAAGTAAGTATTTCAAACCTCCCATTAGCAGATCCTACAATAGACCAATATTCAATGCAAACACTTAGAATGTTTGCTGGTAGAAAAGGAGATGTAGTTGATGTATATGGAAATTCAAACCATCCTAATGCTAAATTTTTCACTGAAGACATGGGCTTCAACTGGGCATTTACTGCATCAGGAAGTCACGCTAGCGATGTAGGTGCTGCTGAAGTTGGGTTACCTCCTAGTGATTTGAATAATACAAATCGTACTACACTATTAGAAGACTATTCCATCAAAAACGTATTTACGCGACAAATACGAACTGCATGGCCTTCCGCAACGCAAAGTATGATAGATGCATACCTACATAACACGGATGCCCCTGGGTATTTCGATGGAAATGGATTTATGTCTGCTGGTATGTCACCTGGCGCAGGATGGGGTGCATTAGCAACAAGATTAAAAGCGTTAACGCCATACAATCCTTTAGATATAAGTAATATGGTTGTGACTTTTAAATAAAGTTTCACTTAAAAAAAATCCCCTCCATATAATATGGAGGGGATTTTTTATATCCTTACTTTTCTATAGTATATCGAGGTTATATTTATCTAATAATCCCACCACACTAGTGAGGGAGAATTTTGCTTTTTTAACATGGTTACGTTCAGGGTCTATTGAATAATTATAGGCGGTGCTAAAATCCGCCTTTTCTAATATGGTATGATCAAAAACAGCACTCTTCAAATCGCAATTTTCAAAAAGAGCTGAAGTAATATCCGCTTCAACAAAATCAGCTTCTTGGATAGTGCAATTTATAAATTGTGTTCCTTTTAATTTCATCTTGTAAAAAGAAGTAAGGTTTAAATAGCAGTTTACAAAACCAACAGACAATAAGAAATCATTACAATAATTAAAATGAACGCCTAACAATTTACATGTCTTAAATTGCACCTCTTTCAAGGCGGTATTATTCATCTTTACCATGCTTAGATCGCAATCAGTAAACTGACATTCAATAAATGTACTGTTAGACACATCGGCATTCAGAAAATTACAATCTATAAACGAGCAGTTTTCATACTCTCCTACTTCTAATGAATTTTTAGAAAAATCCACTTTATTAAACTCTTCACTTTCAAAGCTTTTCATTATTATATTTATAGGGTCAGTAAATTATTTCTTGCCTATCATCTGTGCAAGGTAATTATTGAAAATACATCAATGAGCATAATTCCTATAAACTTATCCAAAAAAAAGCTGCTCATTAAAATGAGCAGCTTTCATTCACATAAATCAAAAATATAGTCTTACATTAACCAGTATATTCATCATCACACTAAAGATAAACACCATAAGACATTTTATTGTTTTTATTTAAAAACGAATGCAAGTTTTGCAAATACAAACCTTCCATTAGCACCAAACTGCTGAGATCTTCTTGAGTATAAGAATCTACCACTTGATTGATTAGCAACAATCGCCTCGTCTGGATACACATCTAAAAGGTTACTTGAACCTATCACAGCAGTAAAACTATCACTTATTTTATAGTTCACAGATAAATCTGTAATTACTTTAGCGGCAAACTCTTGTTGATTATCAACATTGTTTGTTGCTTCACTAACCTCACCAAAGTAAACATTTCTCAACATTACACTTAACCTTTCGTTAACACTAAAGTCAAATGTCAAATTAATTTTCTTTCTTGGTACTGCACTTTCTAAGAAAATTCTACTTGTCTCATCAAAATAAGTGCTTTCTTTTCCAATTAGTGCGTCTGAAGTTTTTACATCTCCGTCTAATAAGGTTTGAGAGAAAGTAGCCGCAAGACTTGTTCTTAAACTACTCTTAATACCAAACTTAGCATTATGCGTTAACACAATATCAACCCCTTTTGTTTTTGTGTCAATCGCATTGGCGAAAAATCCTGCTCTTGTAGCATTAGCCGCAGACAGTAAATCAAATACTTCTTGTTCTTTGGCAGTACCTCCATCAACACCTGAAAATTGACCTGTATAAACGATTCTATCAGTAATATTTACCATGTAACCATCTACGGTTAATGATAAGTCATCACCTAATTGACCCGTGAACCCTACTGAATAATTATTCGAAGTTTCTTGCTTCAATTGAGGAATACCTAGCAATTTAGCTGGACGACTATCATTAGAAAAGGTACCTACTTCGCTTGGTACGCCATCAACAAAAATTGTAGATGTACTATTAAAATATTGCTGATGCAATGAAGGAGCTCTAAACCCTGTACTAGCGGCACCTCTAAATGCCCAACCATCTACTACTTCTGCTCTAAATGATGTTTTCCAGTTAAAAGTAGAACCAAAATCACTATAATCCTCGTACCTCAATGCTCCTGTTAAGGTAATGTTATCTGTGAAATCAACTTCACCATCTACGTATACACCAACATTAGAACGGAATTTACTCAATTCGTTATCAGGACTAAATCCTGGGAATACCTGCGCTCCTCCTGGTCGTGGACTCGTACCATCCAAACCAAAAACAGTACTTACAGGCCCTTTATTATCAACAACTAGTGTAGAATCTCCTGAATTACTCACTTGCCAAGAAGCTAAACCATAGTTGGTATACGATCCTTCTTCACCTGCGAAAATTTGATAATTATCCACTCTATATTCTGCTCCAAAAGCTAAGTTCACTCCAGAAAGTTTATCATCCCAAAATTTATTCACATCAAAATTTGTGGTGTTTTGAGCAAAAATAAAGCCACCAGAATTAAAACTAGTAGGAGAAGAAGCCTCAAGAGAAGCATTTAGAGTATTCTCAATTTGGTACTGAAATCCGTTAGAACCAAAGCTATTACTAAAATCTATCTTCCAACCATCGATTTCACCCTTAATTCCTAAAGCAAATGATTTATCATTAATATTTGAGTGAATTTCTGGCAAAAATCCATTTGGATAAATATCAGTTACCGCTCTAGACTGATAAGGTAATCTATAAAATCCAGCAGCTTCACCTTGTCGGTATGTTAAGCCTCCAAAAGAATACAGTTCAGCTGTTTCACCTAATGGTAACTTTAAGTTCATAAAAACACCAGCATTGTCTACCGCTGACTGACCAACTCTCATGTTAAAATCTGATCGCTGTAGACCTCTTTTTTGTAATTCAGCTTCAGTAATATCCGCTCCTGTTGGAGAAGGGTAATCAGTAGGGTTGTTATAATCAGAAAATATTTGACCTCCCCATTCTTTCATTCTATTCGTATACCCTCTAGAGTCAAAATTTCCTGTAAAATTAATAACTCCTTCTTTTCCTATTGGAAGACCATAATTCATATTGAATTGAACGGTCTCACCATCTCTACCATCTTCAGAATTTTCTGAAAAGTAAGCCCCTGACGTAACATTTACATTTAGTTCATTAACACTTTCTTTCAAAACAATATTAATTACACCAGCAATAGCATCTGATCCATATTGTGCTGCTGCTCCATCACGTAGTACTTCAATTCTTTTAATGGCAGCAACAGGTATTGCATTAAGGTCAGTACCTACAGAACCACGACCAAACGTACCATTTACATTTATTAACGAAGAATTATGCCTTCTCTTCCCATTTATCAACACCAAAACTTGATCTGGTCCTAAGCCTCTTAGAGAAGCAGGATCAATATGGTCAGTGCCATCTGAAATCGTCTGTGTATTCGATGTAAAGGAAGGAGCAACATAATTCAATAATTGATTTACGTTAATTTGAGGGCTATTAATAGCCATATTCTCTATATTAATGACATCTACTGGTACTGGAGATTCTAATACAGTTCTATTTTGATTCCTACTGCCAACAACCACTATTTCTTGAAGTTGTTTCGAATCAGGAGACATATTTACCGTAATTGCTGTTCTAGTTCCTACTGTAATTTCTTCTGTGGTATAGCCAATGTAGCTTATCACAAGTACAGCTCCGTCAGCAACGTCTAGCGTAGCTTGACCCGAAATATCGGTAGTAGTTCCTGTAGAAGTACCTTTCACTACTACATTAACTCCAGGCAGGGGTTCATTGTTCTCATCAACAACTGTAACCGTAACTGGTGTGAACATAATTTCCACTTCTACCGATTCTACAGCTAATGTGGACTCTGCCACTTTGTTTACGCTAATTACATTATTAACCTGCTTAAATTTTAGCTGTGTTTCTTTCGCAATATCGATTAGTATATCTGCTACTGATGCTTGCTTGTATTTTTTACTTAATACTGCATCATTTTTTAAATTTGAATTGTTGTAGTGAAATTTAAAATCTGTTTTTCCCTCTAACTGATTAAAAGCATCTTTTACCGATGCATTTACTAAGTTAAGGTCAACAAATACATCCTTGACACTTTTAACTGTACCTGCCCCATAAGTAATGGATGCTGACATAAAGCTCAGTATCAAGCTATACACAAATAGCTTTGCAATTTTTGTCGTTGTTTTCATCATATAAATTATTTAGGTGTTATTTAATTATTTTTACTACTTTTTTATTTAAATCATATTTAAAGTCTAAGGCAAACGACATACTTTCAAGTACATGCTTTAAGCTCGAATTTTCGAAACGCCCTGTATATTTTTTTGATAAAAGGTTTTTATTAGCCACCTCTATTTTTACATCGTACCAATATTCTAATGTTGTAATTATTTCTTGAAGTTTAGTGTCATCAAAATAAAGAACACCATCTTTCCAAGAAAGTTCCTTTTCCATGTCGAATTGAAATTGATGAGCAAAACCACTATCCGTATTAACATTTAATGCTTCTCCAGGCGTAAGGGTAAAAACATTTTCAGATAAATCGGTATTGACCTCCACTTTTCCTGTTGCCAACGAAATTTTATGAACGGATGACCTAGAGTTGATATTAAAAGAAGTCCCTAAAGCAGTCGTTTTTGTAGTACCAGTAGTTACCGTAAATGGTCGACTCTTATCTTTAGCCACTTGAAAAAAGGCCTCTCCTATCAATTCTATATTCCGGGTGGAGTCTGTGAAGTTTCGGAAATATTGTAATTTACTCCCTGCGTTGAGTATAACTTTTGATCCATCACTAAGCATAATAGTTGATTTCTGCCCTTTTGTGGTTGACTTCACAACAAATTCAGAAGGCGCTATTATTGGAAGAGTTTTTTCTTCTTCGCTTTTATTTATCACCAAAAAAGTAGCCGCAACCAAAATAAGTGCTACCGCTGCATATTTAAGGTACAATGCAAATCGGCTTTCTTTCCCATCAATTTTAGTGGTTATCTTTTTATAAAGTCGCTTATCATCAATTTTATAATCATCCAAATCAGACTCCCAAAATTCATCAGCAAGATTGTTTAAGGTTTCTAACCCCTCTTCGGTGGACAATGTTTCTAGTGCTCGTTGTTCTTCTTCGAACGTACACTCTCCACTCAAGTATTTTTTTATATCGTTTTCCTTCATTATTATAATACGTAGGGACAACCTACTATATATAATTACCTTGAGCGATGCAATTTACTCACGCACCTATGAAAGATTGAGGGAGAATATTAGAAGTAATAATATTCTACTACTAAATTATTGGTTCAATAATTAAAAGTAATAAAAATATCTCTAAAATGAGATCGTTTAAGAAACGTAAAAATAGTATGAGATTTTCTAAACACCTTACTTCTATTATTCAAGTATATGGTTCATAAATAGTTCCACTAAGTTGGCGTAGCACCAGAAAATAAAAAAGGCTGCTCATTAAAATGAGCAGCCTTTTTTATTTTCTTTAAAAACAATATTTAAAATCTTACGTTAACCGCTAAATTTAACATCATTCCTAATTGACTAAAATGATATCCATCGTAGGTCATTTGGGAATAACGCTGATTAAACGTGATTAAATTGGATTGATTTTTAACCCAAGCAGCATCTTTTAAATTTGTTTCACCAGCAGCATTATTAGCTACAAAATTCCACTCTGGCAATACGTTTAATAAATTATTTACATTAAGCGTAATATTTACCTTTTCAGAAGCGGCATAGTTTATACTCAAATCCGTTACTACTTTAGGCGTAAATTCTGTTCGAATAGACGCATCCATTCCCTGTTGTTGGAAAGTAGTTTTACCAAAATAGGTGTTATTTAATGAGAAATTAAATTTATTTATATCATAATTAATTCCTAAGATCCATTTTGTTTTTGGACGAGAAGTGAAAAACAAAGCCTCTTGTGTAGCATCTACAACAGATTGCCCACTTTGCTCTACAAAATCAGGGTTTTTCACATTACCTTCTCTTTCGTTTTGAATAGTATAGTTTCCAGAAACATTTACTCCCAATTTACCTTTTCCTACTTGTTTTTTAAAATTAGCTACTACATCTATACCTGAAGTACGTGTATCTAAAGCATTAACAAAAAAGCTTATATCAGACAGCCCCTGAAAAGCAGGTCCTGCTGGAGGAACTATTTCATTACTCAATATAATTCTATCTGTAACAGATATATTGTAATAATCAATCGTGAAGTCTATATTTTTATTTACTTTAGACCCTAAACCAACACTTATATTTGTTGATTTTTCAGCATCTAATTTGTCAATTCCTAAAAGGTTTGCCTCACGAGACACATTATTTACCAAACCTCCTACTTGAATTCCTTGTCCTGGTATAAAGCTATATTGAGCCTTTTGAGTATAAATTTGGTGCAAAGTTGGTGCTCTAAAGCCAGTAGAATAAGACGCTCTCAACGTCATTTTATCTTCTACTATTTTATATCTAGAACTTAACTTATATACAAAAGCATTTCCGAAATCGCTATAGTTCTCTAAACGCGCTGCCCCACCGATAAACAGTTTATCAGAAGCATCAAAGGCAATGTCTAAATATCCTCCAAAATTATACCTGTTAAATTTTCCTGAATTTTCTGGTGCATTTCCAGCAAAAGAATCTGCTCCACCACCATCATACGATGATAATTCTCCTTCGATTACCTCGAAAGTTTCCGTTCTAAACTCAGATCCAAAGGCAATACCTAACTTACTATTCACAGCCTTAGAGATATCGATATTACCTACTGAGTGAGAAAATCTAGTTCCTCCTGGATCGAATGACACCTGACTATTTTCTCTATACAATTGAGACCCTTGAGTCATTTCACCCACATCTACAATGCCATCAGCATTTGCATCTACCCAAACAGAAGGAGAATATACCGTATTTCTGTTATGTGAATTCGTCACTTTATAGGTTTGCGTATTGCCACCAGTTGTAAAACTCACATCAGAATTCCATCCATTTTTTTTCGATTTGAAACCAATGGTACCGTTATAGTCATTCAAATCACCATCAAATGTTGGTACATAGCCTACATACTCACCATTAGGCCCATTTGGAAAAAAATCAGCTAAATAAGGGAAATCAGCCTCTGTTCTCCAATATGGTGTTCTGTAATTAGCATAACTATTTACTTTTTTATACACATAAGCCGCATTGGCATATACTGAAGTGTTCGCATTTAAATCTAACCCACCATTTACTAAAAATTTAGCCGCAGTAGTCTCTGGAGATCCATTGATATTCCCTGCGTCTGGCATCATTGCTAAAAATGCTTCTACATCTGCGATATTGGCGCCAAAATCAGCCGCTTCGCCCGCTGCGTCAACTGTACCTGGTCTATTTGCTAAATTTACTTTTGACAAATCAACGGTATAGTTCACAAAACCTTTACCATCCATTAAACTACTTCCATTGTTAAGGCTTAATCCTACCATTTCTCCATCACCAGCAGAAGTTATTCCTGTTCTTAAAGTAACAGAACCATCATCAGCATCGTCTTTTAAAATGATGTTCATTACTCCTGCTATAGCATCTGAACCATATTGTGCAGAAGCACCATCTCTCAAAATTTCTACACGCTTGATTGCATCAGTAGGTATAGCAGAAATATCTGCTCCTGTTTCACCTCTACCTGGAGAAGTTTGTGTGTATAATAAAGCACTTAAATTCTTACGCTTTCCATTTATCAAAATCAACGTTCTACTTGGCCCCATATTTCTAATTTCATAAGGATCTAGTAACGAAGTTGCATCATTTACTGGAGTTTGTACTGTATTAAAAGAAGGCACTCGGTACTGCAATGCTTTATCAAAAGTAGGTTGTCCTGTAGATAATAAATCATTAGATGAAATCATATCTACTGGAAGTGGTGTGTCAGTAGATGATCTAGGAGCATTACGCGAACCTACAATCACCAATTCTTGAAGTTGTTTCGAATCAGGTGATAAACTAACAGTAATAGCTGTTCTCGTTCCTACTGTAATTTCCTCTGTCGTATACCCGATATAGCTCACTACTAAAACTGCACCATCAGCTACATCTATTGTCACATTTCCTGAAGTATCAGTTGTACCTCCTGTACTGGTGTTTTTAACAACCACATTTACGCCTGGTAAAGGTTCATTGTTTTCATCAACTACTGTAATCGTCACATCTGTAGAATTCACCTTATCAACGGTACATGGATACCGACATAAAGCTCAACAGTAAGCTATACATAAATAGCTTCGTAATTTTTGTTCTTTTTCTCATCATATAAATTGTTTAGGTTATATTATTTGCAATTTCTTTTTTTTTAAACACCCAATGGGGTTATAAAAGATAAAGTAATTACCTATTTGTAATTACCTTGAGAGACCCGATTTACTCACGCACCAATAAAATATTATGGAAGGATATTATAATTTATATCGTCACGAAGTGTTTTTGTAGCACGATATAGCTGATTTTCAACTGTTCTTATAGAAATATTTAACTTTTCAGCAATTTCTTGATTAGATAGCCCATGCTGTTTACTCAGCATAAAAATTTGTTTTCGCTCCACTGGTAGTTTTTCAATAGAGGTATTCGCTTGTTCCATTAAATCTGAAAAAACGATGTACTCTTCCGTTTCATGATTGAAATTTTGGAGATTATTTTTTGAAGTAGTTTGGAAATCATTTTCCAATATTAGCCTTCTGATTTTTTTTATGGTGAGTCGCTTCGTAATCGTGTAAAGAAATGATTTAAAATGAAGTTCTTCTTTAATGTTGCTTCTCTTTTCCCAAATTGTAATAAATACCTCTTGAACAATTCCTTCAGCATCTTCGTGTGAAAGCCCCATTTTTACTGCAAAATGGTACAGTTTTAAATGATATTGATCAAAAACAGAACGGAAAGCCCACCTTTCCCCCTTTTTAAGGGCAAGTATCACTTTCTTATCGTCAGACAATGTTTTATTCGGATTGAAATCCATTACTAATAATTTTTGCGCTCTTAGTATAGACACTTTCTAGCATAAATCAAATTTACAGCCCCTACTTTATTCGTATAATTATTAATTAAATCAATTATTTTATATTTTACGTCTTAAATACGATCTCTTTTACGAAAATTAAACTTCCATTATGAAGTAGTATCAAGCACACATTTTGTGCCCTAAAACGTAAAACCTTCCTCATTATTAATTTAACAATGAGGAAGGTCTACCTTACACGTGAGCAATTATTTTTTCGCCATTAACTGACAACTTTCAACTAAGTTGATTAACTCTATTCGATAGCCTTGCTCGTCTTTCCCTTTCGCATTTTTTGCTAATTGAAGAATTTGGTCAAAATTAGCATCTCCTTTAAATTCAGAATCTCGAAGCAACATACCCCATTCCGCAACTGCAGCTGCCCAACGGAAATTGTCAGAAGTATTCTCTAAATTAATTTGTTGGTCTAGTAATGGATGTTCTATTAACTTACTCTTGCTTCCATTAGGTTGCTTGTACCGTAGTTTTATCGTCATCAATTCGTTGGAATTGACAGATTTCGGGTCAATTTGTGTTTTTTGATATTTCAATTTATCCACAGGGCTAAACTCACTCCTTACACCAATAGGGATGATTTCATACATGGCAGTAACGGTATGTCCTGCACCCAATTCGCCCGCATCTTTTTTGTCATTATTAAAATCTTCATTGCGTAAGGCTCTGTTTTCATACCCTATCAATCGGTATGATTGTACTTTGGCAGGGTTAAACTCAATTTGAAGCTTTACATCTTTAGCAATGGCAAAAAGTGTCCCTCCAAATTCATTAACTAATACTTTTTTTGCTTCTAAAATATTGTCGATATAGGCATAATTACCGTTTCCTTTATCGGCAATCGTTTCCATTTTGGAGTCTTTATAGTTACCCATGCCAAAGCCCAATACTGTTAAAAACACACCTTCATCACGCTTTTGCTCAATCAAACGTTCCATCCCTGCATTGCTAGACTCTCCAATATTAAAATCGCCATCTGTAGCCAAAATCACACGGTTGTTGCCCTCTGGTTTGAAATTTTCCTTTGCCACATTATAGGCTAGTTTTATTCCAGCCCCCCCTGCTGTAGAACCACCAGCTTGCAAGTTGTTAAGCGCATTCAATATCGTGTTTTTGTCTCTTCCTGAGGTAGAAGGAAGCACCAAGCCAGCTGCCCCTGCATATACCACTATGGCCACATTGTCTTGTGGGCGTAATTGATCCACCAATAATTTATAAC
>JAOULS010000211.1 GCA_029881895.1 Cyclobacteriaceae bacterium
AGATGAAAAATAAAAACAAAACCAATAACTATAAATCTATGAAATGATTTTACTACCGACAAAATGCGTGTGGATACGACAGGATGCTTTTCAATAATGAAATGTAGGGAATAAAGGCAATAATAATCCAAATTTCATTTCAACACGTTAGACAATAGCTATTGAACCCGTTTTATACATTAGCAAATCTATTCCGTATCAAAATAGCTGCAAATCAGTCGCTAATCTAATTTATATCTTATAACCAAGCGGTGCTATGCTATTCATCCATAAACCCCTAATTTATTGCTCTTATACTACTCATGACAATTCTCCAATGCATAATCCGGGTTGAAACTTGCAAGATTCCATAGATGAACAAAATTCAATACAAATAAAAATCCCTACCCATCTGACCTTGTCAGAGGGTAGGGATGTCTTCCTATTAGTTGGCTTTAATCAGTACTAAGATGCTACAAATTATTACAACTGCTAAATTGGTTTCCTCCAAGTGCTTCTATCACAGATGAAGCACCTATTTGACCGTTAAGTCGTTTTATAAAACTATGTGCTATGATATAAAAAAGGTCTGAAAAAAGAATGCCTCGCAAAAAGAATAAATTCTAAGTTGCGAGGCGATATTCTATAGTTGGCTTTAACAATGTCTAAAGTAGGCATAATTAATGAGACAATCAAAAAATAACACAAGTATTTAGTGTCTTTTTTTTCAACACTCATCCTTATTTCCATTATTTCGCCTATAACTTAATAACCCTCAAACTGTTGCTCCAAATTTCCATCTCTTTCTAAATCTTCAATAATTTTATCATCTAACTGTGTTCTTTTAATTACATTATAATTTTTCCAAAATTCTGGTTCATATGGTTGATCTTGATATTGCAACCCATACTTTTTCATACGATTTTTTGTCTTTATCCTTTTCGAAGTTGAAGGATGAATATCATTTATTAATAACTCTTGGTACAGTTCAACATCATAATCTAATGTTTTATTTTCTCTATGATACCATTGATTTCTTTTATACATAGTCATGTAGTTCAGGTAATACTTCCCTTCATAGTATTTGTACTCAATGGTTTTTACAATTCTCACAAACCGGTTAAAATAGTCCTTATATCGATCGTTTACATTTAAAATATTTTCATCATTATCCGATTCATATTCTAAACGAACTATCGCATAGTTTTTCACATCTACAAAAAACTTTATTTTCACCCCTTTCTTTCTGCTTAGAATAATGTATACCTCTTTATTGTCTATCGTAGATATACCCACTCTAGTATATGCATTAGCATTTGATATATCTGGAAAATCGTAATATCGAATAGTGTTATTGAGTAGTAAGTTTTCTAACAAATTACCCTGATCAAAATATTCTATATATTTATGATTGTATCCTAAGCTTTTTCGAACTTGCAACAGCCCTACTTTTTCTCTCAATTTAAAGGGGTTTCTTGGTGGTTCATGATTATTGTCAAAAATTTGAATGGCTGATTCTAATAAAGATATGTACGAATTATTAACCCTCTTTATATCTCGATAAAATCCTTCCACCAGAAAAGGTTTATCGGGATAATTTACCACCATTCTATTGATTACAATTTCAATAATATTCGACCCTGTAAGACTATCTTGAATCGTAACTTCTTCCAATACTTGAGGTATTTTCTTCAAACGAATGACAATTGATTTCGAATAATCTATTTCTGATATTTTCGTTTCAAAATTCTCATAGCCCAACATAGATACTATCAGTACCTTATCCAACATATTACCATTAATATGAAAGTCAAATTCTCCTGATTGATTGGTGATTGTCCCGAAAGTTGCTCCCTTTATTCCAACACTTGCAAAACTTAATGGTTCTTCCGTTTCATAATCAATCAATATTCCTGAAACCGTAATTTGCTGAGCCGAAACATCATAGTGAGCAAGGTACAACAGCAGGGTAAGGAATAAAAAAAGAAGCGTTTTACTCGTCATAACTTCAAATATGTACAACCTTTTGATATATTCAAACCATTTTAATTATATACAAATGATATTTATTGACTGACATTATCATTTAATTCACATTATCGTTAAATTAACACACTTCATTTTAATAAATAACTATTGAATTTATTTGAACAAATACCTCAGAAATGGGTTAAAGCATATTTATTAATTATCTCTTGGTATGCTATAAACTATTCCATCAGTACTATTTCCGAATACAACTTATTTAACCCAAACAATTACATATTATGGAATGGTCTGTATATGTTTGAAATTTTATGTTTACTAATCTTTTTAACGTTTCTACTCGCCAATTTATTATTTAAGTTTCATCTCAGTTTTCAAATCATTGGCCATCTGCTCGGCATTTCTGTCAATTTTTTCATTATGGGTTCGGCTGCCTATTTTTTTGAATCCTATTTGGAGGGGGATGTGTATTTCGAAGATTGGATTATTTACCTGAAAGAACTATTAAGTTGGGACATGCTACGCTACCATGATCAATACATCATTACCGTGTTTTTTTACTACATCATAAAGTACATTGAAAGTATGACCATTAAAGAACATGAAAAAACGGTGTTAGCTGTAAAAAACAAAGAAATGGAGCTCTCATTATTGAAATCTCAAATTAATCCTCATTTTTTATTTAATACTTTAAACTCAATTAGTACACTCATTAATTTTAATAAAGAGCGTGCCAGAAAAATGATTACTCAGCTATCTGATATTTTTCGCTATGCGATGGAATCGTACGGAGGGCAATTAATTGACCTTGAAAATGAATTAAAATTCATTGACAACTATATACTCATTCAAAAAGTAAGGTTCGAAGAACGTTTAACTTATATTAAAGAGATAGATCCTTTATGTATGCATATAAAAATCCCTCCTATGATATTGCAACCATTTATTGAAAATGCTGTGAAATATGGTATTGGACCAAAAGACGATGGAGGAATTATTAAACTAATTATAAAACCCATCATTGGAGGAGGGGTGTATTTTGAAATAAGTGACAACGGATTAGGCGTAAATGCACCTAAAGTGTTAGATGGCAGCTCTAGTGGAATTGGAATAAAAAATTCGGATACTCGGCTTCGCAATTTTTTCGGCCCTGCCTCAGGTCTTAAAGTTAAAGCTACTGAATATGGTTATACGGTAAGTTTTATTATATTGAAACAAAAACGATAGTCAAATGGAGATCAAGTGTATAGTAATTGATGATGAAAAATTAGCTCGTGATTTAATAATAGAATACATCTCTGAAATTTCAGAAATAACAGTAATAGGTCAATGTGCTAAAGGAAGTGATGCTATAAAAATGATTGATGAGCTAGAACCACACCTGATTTTTTTAGATGTTCAGATGCCTTCGATGACAGGTTTTGATGTGTTGGACACCATCACTCACGAACCTTATATTATTTTTTCTACTGCTTACGACCAATATGCCATACAAGCATTTGAAAAAAATGCTATCGACTATTTACTGAAACCAATAGATAAAGAACGTTTCAAAAAAGCAGTTGAACGTGCAGTTGAGAGAATTAAAAAAGATGAAGGAAATATTGAGCAACTCATAGACACATTAAATCAAGATAAAAAAGCTCAATATTCAGCACATATTTTTGTTCAAAAATCTGAAAAACTTCTCAACCTTGCTGTTGAAGACATCATTCATTTGGAGGCTTCAGGAGATTACTCAATCATATCCGCTACCAACGATCAATTTGTTTGTTCTACAGGTATCAGCAAATTAGCAGAAAAACTCGATCCCAGTATTTTTATTCGCATCCACCGCTCAACTATTATCAATATCAACAAACTGAAAGAAATAGAAAAACACTTTAATGGGGGCTTAGTTGTGAAAATGGAAAATGGAAAAACATTCCCTGTCAGCCGTACTTACACCAAAGCATTAAAGGGAAGAATGGTATAACCGCCTTCTTAATTCATAACAACTAAACGCACTACTTTAATAAAGGGAGCTTTTCTACAATTGCTCTCAACTTTTTGTTTCTAACAACGATAAACACTTCAGTTGTTGGTTTAGTATGTGGTCGGTTGATGTACCCCATTCCTATTCCAACTCCCATGGATGGTGACATCGTTCCAGAAGTCACTTTTCCGATTGTGTTGCCTTCAGCATCCTCTATTTCATATCCATGACGAGGTATTCCTCTGTCAATCATTTTAAATCCAACTAATCTGCGCGTTACCCCTTCTTCCTTTTGTTTTAACAGATTTTTTGAATTAATAAACTCCTTAGTGAATTTAGTTACCCATCCTAGCCCCGCTTCCAAAGGCGAAGTAGTATCGTCAATATCATTTCCATAAAGACAATATCCCATTTCTAAGCGTAAGGTATCTCTTGCTCCCAAACCTATAGGGGCAATATCAAATTCATCCCCTGCCTCCATAATAGCATTCCAAACCTTAACAGCATCTTCATTTTTCACATATATCTCAAATCCACCTGCACCTGTATACCCTGTGGCTGACATTACCACATCGTTGCAACCAGCAAACTCACCAATCGTGAAGGTGTAAAAATTCACTTCCATGAGGTTGGTGGCTGTTAGTTTTTGTAACGTAGCAATGGCTTTTGGCCCTTGAACCGCAAATAAAGAAAGGCTATCTGAAATATTTGTCATCTCTACCCCCATACTATTCTGACTGCTTATCCAATCCCAATCCTTATCGATGTTAGAGGCATTCACTACCAACACATACTCTTCCTCATTATTTCTGTAAACTAATAAATCATCGACAATACCTCCATTTTCGTTTGGCAAACAAGAATATTGCGCTTGTCCGTCAGCTAATTTTGTCACATCATTAGAGGATACTTTCTGGATTAATTCGATGGCTTTTGGCCCTTTCAACAGAAATTCACCCATATGAGAGACATCAAAAATACCGACACCATTACGAACAGTTTTATGCTCTTCCATGTCTGAAGAATATCGTACGGGCATATTATATCCCGCAAAAGGAACCATCTTCGCTCCTAATTTTTCATGAATGTCATTTAAGGCTACTTTTTTTAAAATCTCTCCCATCAGTATTTGTTTTTTGTTTACAACAAATGTAAAAAAAGAAAAGAATTACATCTCACTTTAAGTGTCATACAGTGAAAAAAAATGTTAACGACAGTCCTTATATCCACTCAAACTTCTCATCTCTAGGCATGTTTAAAAATAATTCAGCCACATCAGCAGGAGGTGCTGTTAGTTTTCTCTTTTTTAAATCTATCCAAGCTCCATCTACTATTATTGTCGCTGCTTTTACACCATCTTCACGAAACATTTCATGTATAAACGACCA
>JAOULS010000212.1 GCA_029881895.1 Cyclobacteriaceae bacterium
TAGTATAGTTACACCATTACCTAGAAAAACACATTTAAACATTTTTCAGCTTTCGAAAATACTGCTATTCCGTTTTGTCATTTTCTCTTTTTGGTTTAGCATAATACGATTTTATCATAAATTGATCAACATAATTGAAGTCGAAAATCTTATTTGTTGTCAATGCTATTATCACTATCGTTATTAAAATAATAAGAGGAACATTAACTGAGTACAAAATGTCGATTTATTAGTTATAACTCGTTATTTCTGTCTTGTTCTGTTTTTTATTATTAAATTTTTTCATACATTTATCATACTTTATGTTAAAAAATTGATTAATTAAAACATATGGGTATTGCTTTTTGTTTAATGAATAAAACCATGAAAATTAAATATCTTTTACTATTACTCATATCTTTTCCTTTAGCAGGAAATTCTCAAACTGTATACAACTTTTCAAATAATTACAAGGGTTCTGGAAATGCTGCTGAATGGGACAGCAATTTACGAGAAGCTCTTACTGACTTAAGGAGCAAATCCAATAGAGCTTTTACTGCTAAAGAAGAGGAGGAAATTTTACAAAACTCATATTATAATAAAGCTTTTGTATTAGGTAAATTATTGGAAAAAAATAAAGAAACTAAAAATGACTTTTTGCTCAGGCACAATGCTTTTAGGGACGAAATTGAAATACAGATCAATGATAAAATCGAATTCTTAGTAAGGCATCCCGACATCAGTTGTATACTAGGTAAAGAACAATATCTATTCCAGCCATTTAAAATAACTGAGACTGGAGCGGCTAAAATAGGATATTTAAAAGTACTTTATCTAGGAAGTAACTTCACTCTATTCATAAGAGAAGTCAAACAATTTAAAGAAGAACAGAAAGCTGAAAACTCATTAACGGCTTCTTGGCCAGCCAAAATGGAAGACATTACTGAATTCTACTTTTTGGACAAATCTGAAGATTACGCACTTAGAATAAATAGTAAGAAAAAAATGTTTTCAAAAAATGTTTCTAAAAACGTACTGTCAGATGCTATTAAATATATGAAAACAAATAAACTGACAACAAAAAATAAAGAAGATTTAATTACTATATACAAATACTATGATTCACTACTAACTAAGAATGGCGAAATTTAGCAAGTAGGTTTCCTTTGCTATTCTACTAACAACAATAGTTCTTCTACTACTAATTCCTTATTTTTAAAGGGAATGAAATGATCAAGTTCTTCTTGGTATACTAACTTCAGGTACTCTCTAGGTATATTACGTTTACTCCATTTGACATTGCTACTTGGTGCTATCCAGTCTTTCCCTCCATGAATGTGTGTAATAGGAATTTTTATTTTTGCCCAGTCGCCTTCCATTTTCAACAATTCTTCTTCGTGCGAAAATTTTTCATCTGCTGAAACCTTAAATGCGCTAGACAACACCCATCTTGTCAATTTCCATTTTCCAACATTGGATATCCAAAACATTTTTTCGTTGTAAGGATCGTTCACAGGAGCCAGCATTAATACACCACTTATTTTGGGGTTTAGTACAGCAGCCTTCACAGCTATTGGCCCTCCAAAAGAATGACCAACTATAATGATTTTTGTTTCAATTGCAGTAGTAATAAATGCATTTACTAATCTAGCTTGTTCTTCAATTGACACTTCAGCCTTACCATACGCTGAGTACCCGTACCCTAGTCGATCAAAGGAAATCATTCTTGCTTTTTCCAATAGTGAGCTATCAGATAGATAGGACAACAGGTCGCTCGAAGAACCAGGTGCGCCATGCACAAAAATTATCAACACCTCTTTATTCTCCTCTGTACCTGCTTCTACATACCTTACTGTCTTTCCATCAAAATCTAACCTTTTAACAAAGGCTACTTGCTCTCTTTTCTCAAAATGAGCCAATGTCTTTTTATCGGATTGACGAAAATTCATACAACTACTTGTTGTTATTAAAAAGCCAACAATTAATAAAATAGAAAATAGAAGTATCTTTTTGAATTTAGAATTCATAGCAAACAAAAAGATACCTATTAATTTTTTTATAACAAAAAAAGCTGACCACAATACCAGAGCAAACGCATTTAAACATTTTCAGATTTCTGAAAATACAACCAGTCCCCTTTTGAAAGGAGTGGAGGGGAATGTTAGTGAAAAACCATTTTCAGAAAGCTGAAAATAGTGCTATTACCAATCCTTTTATTTTAAATGCGTTTGCCCTGACCACAATACGTAATCAGCTTCATTCAGCAGAAAATGAATACTACATGTTTTTCATCCAAACTTCTCTAAATGTTTTCTGTTCTTCGGTTGCACTTTCATCTACTTCAAACACAAACTTTGACACCTTTTCTTTAGAAAGCAATTTTAAAGGAATCGTCAATTCTTCTTCGCCTCTTCTTATCGTTACTTCATATTCATAATCAATGTCTTTCTGCATTAATCCCCCTATAAGTTGATTCGCATTTGACAAACTTAGCTCTTCTCCATTTATACCTATCAATTCGTCATTGACCTTCAATCCTAACTTCTCTAATTCAGGTCTAATTTTTACATACCTGATTTTACCATCTGGCACAGCCAAATGACCGCCTAAATCAGCTACTAATTGCCCATTTTTCACCTCTGGAGTAAACTCAATTCCTAATTTTGAATAATATTCATCCATGGGTAATGGGTTCGCATTTTTTACGTACTTATCAAAAAAATCACCAATTTCAGGGTAGGTAAACGCTACAAACTCTGTAAAAAAATCTTTTTCAGAAAAGGCATTATTAGGTCCATATTTTTTTGACAACTCATATATTACCTCTCGATAGCCTTTCTTACCTCCAGAAAGTTCCAACAATCGAATGTCTAACAACCCCGCTACCAAAGCCCCCCTCATATAAATATTGCCATATTGCTGTTGTCCTTCCTTAGAAAAAGAAGTAAGGGCTAATTTTGAAAGACTGTATGCTGGATCAAAATAAGAATCCGTTATTAATTTCTTTTGTAAAACCGTTAAATACTGATCTAGCGTTATAAGTCCATTACGGAGTTGCATCATATGTGCCGCCCATTCGGTAGTGCCTTCATATAACCACAGATGTTCAGAAGGTGTTGGGGTCACAAAATTAAATTTTTCAATAAGCTCACTATGAATATTTAATGGCGTTACTACATGGAAGAATTCATGTGCCGCCATGTCAATAACTCCCTGTTTAAATTCTCCGGAATATTCTTGTTCTTTCATCACGTACTCCGAACTGTAAGAATGCTCCCAAGCGCCCCAACTTTCGTCTTCAAAATGATACAAAAAAGCATATCGATCTACAGGGAATTCAATCATAAATTCACTAGCAGCGGTTAACATGCTCGACATTGAACTTAATAATTGCTCAGAGGTGACTAAATCAGTTTTTGAATACGTATATATTTCAATACTACTCCCATTTAAGTCGGTAGTTGCTTTTGTCAAACGCCCTAGAAGGATTGGTGAGTCTACTGCATGATCGTATGATTTGGCATAAAAATCGCCTGATTCATTCTTATTCAATGCTGTCCCTACTTTCCAATTTTCCGGATAGGACAGATTTATACTTAGTGGTGCTGATTGCATCCCACTTGGAAACCCGAAAATACAATGCGCATTCATAAGCACATGATCATCTTCCATTGAAGTGCCGCACATTTTATAAACTGGATATTCCTCAACGGGAGTGTCCCATGTTTCAGCAATTACATAAGTGATTTTTTTTGCTTTTTTAGGAGTTGAAATTTTCCATTGATTGACCGAGATATTTTCGGTTTCAATTTCTCTTCCTTTTTTATCAAACACCTTAAAATTTGACACAAACCTTCCTAGGTTCATCGTTTGATATGTCCCTGGTGCTGTAGAAGCAAATTGATATACATTATTTTCATCGCTTAATTTATCTACCTCTAGCGTCACTTTAAAAGTATCATTCTCCCTATCATTGAGATTAATACTGTAGCGCAAGTTTGGGGTTTGCGAATAAGCAGCCATTGTTAGTAACAATGAAAATGCTCCAAAAAATAGTCCTTTTTTCATTTCTTATCGTTATAGTTTATCCAAAATAACGTTATTTATATTACAGAAACTTACGCTAAGGTTTTTATTGGCTTAAATACTATTTTAACGGCTAATTATTAATTTAAGCTATCTATTCCAGCTTTTATACCCACGCTATGCCGTTATCCTTGTTAAGGGTATAAACATTAAAACATTGCTTGTATAGACGGAAGGAGGAAAAAGTAACTATTTAGAAAAATTAATCAACTTACTCAGAAACACATATCCCCAAATAGTAATAAAAACCACAAAGGCAGGGGCAGCCCATATTGGGTTAAAATCAAACTGGAAGTAGTTTTCAAAATGAAAATAAAACAGTGTTATTGGCTTTGTGAAAAACGAGATTATTACTACCACAGTTGTTACGAGTACTATTAAAACCGCAAATACTGGATTGGGTTCAACAGGCTTTATCGAAAGATGTTTTTTGGGAATTACTGCTACATGAGCCATAATTCTGTCTGCCAAACCTCTTGGAGCTTGATGAAGAAGGGTACCCATCAATATTTTTCCAATTTCTTTTTCGTCTATCTTTTTCATGCCAACGATTTTAATTCATCCTTTAAAAGGATATTCAAGTGATTTAATAGTTTCGTTCTAGCTCGATGCAATCTTACCTTAACCGTAGATTTTTTATCATTTGTAATTTTACAAATGTCATTCAATCCTTCTTCAGCAAGATAGTATAATGTCAAGACAAGTCTATCTTGTTCATTCAATTTATCGAGAGCTAATTGAATATATTTTTTTTGATCATTTTCAACTAATTCCATCCAGCCCTCATGAATACTAAGTCCATAATCTTCTTCAAAATAATGATCCAATGAATAGTGATCTATTCTCTTTTTCTTAATTCTTGTAAGTGCTGTGTTATATACAATTCTATAAAGCCAACTTGAAAACTTTGAGGCACTTCTAAATTGCAATATATTCTTATATGCCTTTATAAAAGCATCTTGTACTATTTCCTCTGCGTCTTCTCTGTTTTTGGCAATATTAAAAGCAACTGTAAACGATAAGTGCTGATACCTTTCCACTATTAGCCGAAATGCACCTGCATCGCCAGACTTCACTCTTTCTACCAATGTATTAATATCTGTATCTTTATCCACTTAAAATAAAGGTTCTACCACGAATTTAGTGAAAATGTTATCTTTGAATAAAAAATGTTCACGGAAAATTTTTTCAATATACTATTATCACTAGAAGAAGGTTGGGTAGTAAAATCAGTAAATTCAGACATCAAAA
>JAOULS010000213.1 GCA_029881895.1 Cyclobacteriaceae bacterium
TGACGGCATCCGACCAAGCAGCGCCCGTATTTATATACAACAAGGAGGAAGTGGACCAAATGCTGGAACAGCCATTTAGACTCCTCCTAGAGGAAAAGGCGTAATTGAATCCAAATTGAAAAACTTGATCGAGTTCGTCAATGATGATAAGACCTACCCAATTGATCCATTAATCAAGCTGGCAATAGCACATTACCAATTCGAAGCAATTCATCCGTTTAGAAATGGAAACGGTAGTGTAGGAAGAATATTTAACATCAACCTATTGACCGAAAAGGGATTACTAGATCTTCCAATCTTATTTTTAAGCCGTTATATCATCGATCACAAAAATGACTATTATTCTTTAATAGCAGGAGTCACGCAATGAGGCGAATGGGAAAGATGGATATTGTTTATTCTCAAGGCAATAGAGGTAACTTCAAACCTAACATTCAATAAAATAAATGATATACTTTCAGCTAAAGATGGAATTATAGACGCAATTGAAGAGGATACGAAGATTCGTAAACCAGAGCAACTGATTAATATGATCTTTACACAACCTCTCACAAAGGTGAGTCATTTGACTGATGCTAAAATCTATGCAGAAGGCACTGCAAGAAATTATCTTAATCAACTCTGCGAACTTCAAATCTTGGAGAAAAAGACCATGTCCGGACACCACTATTATTTAAATCTTGAACTCTACAGAATCTTATCTGAATAGGGCATAGCAATTGCATCACACTATTCTCTAAAATACACTATACAACAAATAAAAGGCTATTTTAACAATCTATCGAGGTCACAACCAAAGGCTCTGAATTACTCCCAGGGTATTTTTCATTCCCTTAGCATCAAAGTTTTCCACAGTTGTGGAAAAATTAATCTTGGAATTACGTTGTAACCAAAATAATAATCTTCTAATTTAGATTTTAAGCTTTAACAATTACATAAACAATATGCCTGAAGGATCAGATGTTTTTTTGGAAAAAGTAGGTTTGATTATGGAATCTCCTACTGAACGAAATAAATACAGGGATTTGAGTACAATAACAGAAAAACTTGATTTTTTAAGAAGTCATTTTATCATGAATGAACTTGCTGTTCGATTATTAGAAAGAAAATATCTATTGAACACACATGATAGGGACAACCTTCTAAGAGAAATTGACGATTTAATAAAAAAACAGGATTAATTACTATTTAATCCTTTCCTTTCAAATTTCTTTGAATAGCATTAAAATTGCTCAAACCACCACCTATTTATGAAAGGAATCTCACTAAATGTAATCCGATTAGGCAAAAAATATCGACTCACTAATTTTGGTGAGAAGTGTGAATTTGAAGTAATGCAATTTCTAGAAAGAGATAATTTTAAGATAAAAGATCTCTTTACAATGGAGCAATACGAACTAAAAGAACTCGTTCAATTTGGCAAGGGGAAAGACTTTGCTATTGAAGAAATCTAACCTCTTTTATCAACTATGTAACAGAGCAAATTCTTTGGCATGATAAGTCAAAATAATATCTGCCCCTGCTCTTTTGATACTCAACAATGTTTCTTGCATTGCTTTTTCATAGTCCAACCAACCCTTTAACCCCGCAGCTTTTAGCATTGCGTATTCACCACTTACATTATAAGCCGCTATCGGTAAGTCGCTATGATCTTTCAACATCTTAATAACATCCAAATAGGCTAAGGCTGGTTTTATCATTAAAAAATCAGCTCCCTCTTCCTCATCCAAATCAGCTTCTATTATAGCTTCTCTCTGATTAGCTGGATTCATTTGATAGGTTTTTTTATCTCCTGATTTAGGAGCGGAATCAAGTGCATCACGAAACGGCCCATAAAAAGCACTTGCATATTTGGCGGTATAACTCATAATGGACACATTTTCAAATCCATTATCGTCCAATGCATCTCTAATATATTCCACTCTTCCATCCATCATGTCCGATGGACCGATGATATCAATACCTGTTTCTGCCTGCGAAACGGCCATCGCTCCTAATATTTCTAGGGTTTCATCGTTTAAAATATTTCCATCTTCATCTACTAGCCCATCATGACCATCGCTGCTATAAGGATCCATCGCCACATCTGTCATTATTATTGCTTCGGGAAATTGTGCTTTAATTTCACGAAGAGCTGTTAAATAAAAGAAATTTTCGTTGATACTTTGTGTCGCCTCCTTGTCTTTATGTTTATCATCTACTACAGGAAACACATCAAACGCTTTTATCCCTAATTTCAAGCATTCTTCTATTTCCTTGAGCATCAAATCTAACGTAAGTCTGTATATTCCAGGCATAGAAGCAACTTCCACTCTTTTGTTTTTCCCTTCCAATAAAAACAGTGGGAATATAAAATCATTAATAGTAACTACATTTTCTTGTACCAAATCACGAATGGCAGCCGATTTTCGATTTCTTCTTGGTCGTTTAAGCATGGCTTTTATTTTTTTTCAAAAATACCTTTTTATTATAAAATATTTATTATTATTATTTTTAGAATAATTATTGCTAAAAACAACATGTAATGAATCTTAAAACTTTTTTAATACCCTTAATAATAAGTGCCCTTTATTCCTCCTGCTCCACTACATCTACTTTACCTTTTTACAATTTACCTGATCAATCAGTTCAAGTACAATTCGACTACAATGATAACGTTCCTTTGGAAATTTACAATTCATTTAATAAATCGATTGATAAATTTATTTAAACATACAATTCTGATGATAAACATCTATTCAAGCTTACTAGGGAATTAGATAACGATACTACAAGTCTAATAAATATCCGTTTATTAGAAACAAAATTGGTGAATTCTTCTCAACAGGTAGCCGGAGCTCTTGTAACTGTTTTAGGAATAGCTACACCGATTTTAATGATTGCCAATGGTAGTCAATATTATCTTACATTTGGCTATATACCTCAAAACAAATCTCTTGTAGAGATTAAAGTACCAGATGAATTATTTAATGACGATAAGAACAACATGTATATAAGAAATGTTAGTTCCTCTGGGTTTTTACGTACAATTCCTGTTCAAATAGAAAAACATACCGAACGTTTTGATTTGTTTCTAATGAAATTATTTAGAGACTTAGAATTAAGATATACTACTAGTCAAAGGTAACACTATTCAATATTAATCCTGAAGCTGGCGCAACATATTGTTCGAACACTTTACCTCCAGATAATGATAGCTCAACATCCTCCAATTCTATCTCTTTTTTTCCTAACATGATCAATGCTCCCATCATTAGTCGTATCTGATGGTGCATAAACCCCTCTCCCATTACTCGGAAGGCGTAACTGTTTTTTGGAAAAAAATTAGCAGTATACATGTCATTGGGTATTATTTTAGAATATTCTATTTTTCTATCCGTAGTAGACAATTCACTCGGCTTATAACAGTACTGCCTGAAATCATGTCTCCCCTCGAAAAGAATTGCTCCATTTTTCATGATTTCCACATCCAATTCTTCTTGTAAACAAGTAATAAAAGGAGCTGAAAAAGGATGATTTTTGGTGCCATAAGAAAATAAATACAAATATTCTTTTTGCTTAGCCGCTTGAATGATGTTAAACTTTTCATCTGTTTCATTAATACTGACAGCTCTAATGTCCTGAGGCAAATTTTTATTGAATATTTTCAGCAACCAATCTGTGTCGATTTCTTGCTTTGTAAACAACTCAAAGGTAGTACTATTGACCGAAACCATTGCATCGGTTCTACTTGAGCCTAATGTTTTAAAAGAAATATCGCCTAATACATATCGTAATGTTTTAATCACCATTCCTTGTATCGTTTTTACATCAGGCTGTTTAAGCCACCCATGGTATCGGAAACCTAAATATTGAAGTTCGATAAGGTAAAAATATGATTTATTAAAAGGATCCATGAGCACTATTTTTTTTATAATTAATGCAAATTAGTTGAACAAAAAGGGGATGACAAATGATAACACCAAACAAATATTAAATGAGGCTAAAAAACAGCTTTCACCCTAAAAATCATTCCATTAGAAATAATACATTTGCTTAATTAATGATAGCATTATAAAATGATAATTACCATAATTCCTTTTTTCAATATTTACTAGATAAAAAAAGAAAGTAGAGTAGGTTTAATTATTTTCACGTTACCATTTTTAACGCACAACAACACCTATATGAAAGCCATAGTATACGAAAAATTTAATGGGCCATTAACTCTTCAAAACGTTCCCGACCCAAGTCCCACAAAAAAGGGAGTAGTAATTGAATTAAAATCCTCTGGCTTATGCAAAAGTGATTGGCATGGTTGGATGGGACATGATAAAGACATTGAGCTGCCTCATGTTCCTGGTCACGAGCTAGCAGGTACGATAATTGACGTAGGAGAAGATATTAGGCGGTTTAAAATTGGAGATAGGGTTACTGTACCTTTCGTGTCGGGTTGTGGGGAATGTAGTGAATGTAAAACGGACAATCATCAAATTTGCGATTATCAGTTTCAGCCTGGCTTTACGCATTGGGGGTCTTTCGCTCAATATGTAGCAATAGATTATGCCGATACTAACCTTGTAGTATTACCCGAAGAAATAAATTTTGTTACAGCAGCAAGTCTTGGTTGTCGATTTGCCACTTCTTTTAGAGGAGTAATCGACCAAGGGCAGGCAAAACTTGATGATTGGGTAGTCATACATGGTTCAGGAGGTGTTGGTCTATCCGCCATCATGATTGCCAATGCAATAGGTGCTAAAGTTATTGCCGTAGACATTAATGAAGAACAATTAGAATTAGCAAAATCAATAGGCGCTACAAATACTATTCTTTCGTCAAATTCGAGAAATATCATTGAAGAAATTCATGAAATAACACATGGAGGAGCTCATGTATCCATTGACGCATTAGGAAATCCTGATGTACTCTTTAATTCTGTAAGTTGTTTAAAAAAAAGAGGTAAACATATACAAATAGGACTCATGTCTCCAGAGGATGTTAATGCCAAAATACCAATTGATCAAATCATAGCTAAGGAATTAGAAATAATTGGAAGTCATGGCATGCAGGCACATAGGTATGACGAAATGCTTAACATGATAACTGAGGGAAAGCTTCATCCAGAAAAATTAGTTGCTCAAACAATTTGTTTAGAAGATATCTCAAGAGAACTTCCGAAAATGGACACCTCTACTGCTGTAGGGATAAAAGTAATTACTGATTTCAGTTAGCCCTACTTTGATCATTAAACCATCTCGTTTTGTGAAAAATAGAAACAAGCGCTAACTAACTACTTTAGTAAAAAAAAATAGCCTCGTCATAGATTGAACGAG
>JAOULS010000214.1 GCA_029881895.1 Cyclobacteriaceae bacterium
GTGCTTTAGATACGAACGGGCGAAGTGAAGACATATGCTTATATTTCGAACGGAACCTCGTGAAGTAGATGAAGTGCCTGTGGCTAACGAAAAAACATCACTTTATCAACAAATTGGGTGCAAGGGTTTTAGGCAATTTGATTCCAAAACTGTGTACCTACTAAAAAATCATATACTGTGAAACTACCTCAATGTAAGCGAAATAATATTTTTCAGCAGACCCTATTTAGCTATTTCAGTTAACCATATTAAAGGAGATCAATAAATCTAATTTTAATATTATTACAATTAGTTCGAATAAATGCTTAGTCCAATCATAAACGTGACCCGTGGAATTAATTTCATTCAAGGAAAAGTAATTGTTATTTGTTAATCATTTCCTTATCCCCTGCCAACTTTTCTACCCAAAAATTATTAAACCCTTCGCCTAAATGGAGTGTAATTAATTGTAGTTGTAGCAATTCTAATATCGCTAAGAAATTAAAAATAACACCTATTTTAGTGGGCTCTAGTGTGATAATATCGACAAAAGATTTTTTTTCAAAATTGGATAGGGTGTTTAAAATAAAATCTTTCTGACCAGAAATGGTATATGAATAAGGTATTACCTTGTGTTTGGGCTTTGTCTTTTCTATTTCATACCGATTAATTACCTTCTCAAATACTTTTAGTAATTTATATAAATCAATGTGTTGTAGTTCGGCTTCTACATTAGAAGCTGCCGCCAATGATTTAATTTCTTTTATAATATTGCCACGTTTTTCTTTTGGCAATTCACAGCTCTCCATTTCAACCAACTGTCCTACTACTGATTTATAGCGTTTATATTCTAATAGGTGTTTAATAAACTCTTCTCTAGGGTCAATTTCATTCCCTTCCTCATCAAATGTAGGGCGGGGTAATAGCATTTTTGATTTAATACGCATCAAAGTGGCAGCTACTAGAATAAATTCACTAGCTACATCTACATTCATTTCTTCCAGTCGATGTAAATAATCTAAAAAATCATTCGTTATTTTTGATATTGGAATATCATGAATGTTAAGCTCATCTCTTTCAATAAAAAAAAGTAATAAGTCGAATGGCCCTTCAAAAAGTGGTAATTTTATCTCAAAACTCACAGAATATATTTTTTAATAGTCAAATATACAGAATCAAAATAAATAACAAGCGGCTCTTAATTTTAAATCCATTTCTACTAACAGTAATTTTGGTTACTTTTGTAAGCATGTTACGATTAACATATTGATATGTATTGCGTTATTAAATTATACAACCAAACACATCGTTAGAATTATATATGCGTATTGAACCAGGAGAACTTCTATCTAAAATTAACAACCCCTCTGATTTAAAAAAATTAGATCAGTCGCAATTGGTACAATTGAGTGATGAATTAAGACACTTTATTATAGACAACGTTTCTGTATACGGTGGACATTTTGGTGCTAGTTTGGGTGTAGTCGAATTGACGGTAGCTTTGCATTATGCCTTTAACACACCTTATGATCAATTAATTTGGGATGTTGGGCATCAAGCGTATGGTCATAAAATATTAACAGGTCGTAGAGATGTGTTTAATACTAATCGTCAGTATGGCGGCATTTCAGGATTTCCGAAACGAAAAGAAAGTGAATACGACACCTTTGGTGTAGGGCACTCATCCACTTCAATTTCTGGAGCTTTAGGGATGGCTGTAGCATCGAAATATAAAGATTTAAAAGACAAACATCACATCGCTGTTATAGGAGACGGTGCCATGACAGGTGGGCTTGCATTTGAAGCGATGAACCATGCGGGCGTTTCTAATTCTAATTTACTCATTGTACTCAATGATAATTGTATGTCCATTGACCCCAATGTAGGGGCATTAAAAGATTATTTAACTGACATTACTACCTCGCACACCTACAATAAAGTGAGGGATGAAGTATGGAATGTACTTGGAAAGTTAAGTACCTTTGGCAAAAATGCTCAGGAAGTAGCTTCAAAAGTTGAGACTAGTGTAAAGTCATTTTTACTCAGTCAAAGTAATTTATTCGAATCGCTAAATTTACGTTATTTTGGTCCTGTTGATGGTCATGATGTCAACCATTTAATAAATGTGTTTGATGATTTAAAAGACATTCCTGGCCCAAAAATTCTACATTGTATTACAAAAAAAGGGAAAGGGTATGGCCCCTCAGAAAAAGGGGATCAAACCACATGGCATGCACCAGGCACATTCGACAAGCTATCAGGAGAAATTCATAAAAAAGTACATGAAACGCCACAAGCGCCCAAATACCAAGACGTATTTGGACACACAATAGTGGAGTTGGCAGAAAAAAATGATAAAATAATTGGTGTTACTCCAGCGATGCCTTCGGGCTCATCACTTAATATTATGATGAAAGCTATGCCTGATAGAGCATTTGATGTGGGTATTGCCGAGCAACATGCCGTAACTTTTTCAGCAGGTTTAGCGACACAAGGGATGATCCCTTTTTGTAATATATATAGCTCATTTATGCAACGGGCATACGATCAAGTTATTCATGATGTTTGCATTCAAGATTTGCCAGTAGTTTTTTGTTTAGATCGAGCAGGATTTGCAGGGGCAGACGGTCCTACTCATCATGGTGCTTATGACTTGGCTTTTATGCGTTGTATTCCTAATATGATAGTTGCTTCTCCTATGAACGAGCAAGAACTCAGGAATTTAATGTATACTTCTCAACTGCCCCGAAAAGGCAATGCTTTTACCATTCGCTACCCCCGTGGTCAAGGAGTGATGCAAGAATGGCGAACACCATTTGAAGAAATTGAAATAGGAAAAGGAAGAGTGGTTCAAGAGGGAGAGCATGTAGCTATTCTTACTATAGGGCACATAGGAAATTACGCAGTCACAGCTTGTGAGGAACTAAGTTCAAAAAACGTTACCCCTGCTCACTACGACATGCGCTTTGTAAAACCTCTAGATGAAGCGTTACTTCATACTATTTTCAAAAAATTTAATAAAATTGTTACTGTAGAAGATGGATGCGTATTAGGAGGTTTTGGAAGTGCCATAATTGAATTTATGGCAGACAATGGCTATTCGGCTACGGTTCTTCGATTAGGGATTCCTGATAAAATTGTGGAACATGGCTCTCAAAATCAATTGCATAAAGAGTGCAATTTTGATGTAGGAGGCATTGAAAGTGCAGTAATATCACTATATGAACCCAAAATAGCATAGCCTTACTCTTTAATGATTTTTTCAAAGCAGTCGGGTTCAGGAGATACGGTGGTACTCATTCATGGCTTTTGTGAAACACACGCTATTTGGGAAAATATAGTTCCTGAATTAGAAAAAACACATCATGTGGTTGCCATTGATTTACCTGGTTTTGGGGAAAGTGATTTGAAAGAAAACGAAATCTCTATTGATCAAATTGGTGACCAAGTGTATCAATACCTAATCCAATTAGGCATTAAAAAATGTGTAATGGTAGGGCATTCATTAGGAGGGTATATTACATTAGCTATTGCTAAAAAATCACCTGACATTTTAGATGGATTTTGTTTATTTCATTCCACAGCGTATTCCGATTCTTTGGAGAAAAAAATGAATCGCGAAAAATCTATTGTATTTATCAAAAAACATGGAGTAGCACCTTTCACAAATGCGTTTGTACCTTCTTTGTTTGCTGACAACGAACACCCTTCAATAGCTAAACTGCTTCATAACGCAAAACAAACATCACTAGAAACGGTGCTAAAATATACGAACGCTTTAAAAAATCGATTAGATAGAACTGATGTCCTAAAGTCATTCGATCGACCGATTTTGATTGTTTCAGGAACAAAAGATATGGCTGTACCCCTAAAAGACAATATTGAACAAAGTGCATTAACGAAACATGGTTATTTCGAAAAATTCAAAAATGTTGGTCATATGGGGATGTATGAATTACCTACAGAATCGTCTACTATTTTAACTCAGTTTGTGTCTATTTGCATTAATTTTTAGCTAGAATAGATTTTTAGAAAATGGTTTATCTAGACAATAAAACACCATGATGTATGTTTTATAAAGAAAAATTAAATATATTGAGTCTTTATTTGTACTTTTAATCAAATAGTTTTTGGTTATATAGCGTAAATTTTTTCACTTTTTATATTAAAAGTTGCTAGTATTTTAGTTATTTAGCATACTAAAAATTATTCATCACTTTATTCAAACTATATTTTAAATAAGTAAACCATGGAAGACTATTCTGAAATTATTAGTTCTTGGAACATTTGGGGTCAAATGGCGTCATATGTTCTTTTTGGGTTGGCAGTATTATTACTCTTAGGGTACTTAATAAAGCTTTCTTCAACAAGCGATCCTAAAACTAAATTTGATTTCATTAATAAAGTTGAAATTAATATACTGTGGTATGTCAGCTTAATTATCATCATATCTGCTGCCTTATATGCCAACACATTTCTTGTCAAATTTAGTTGGTTATGGATTATTGTACGCATATTCATTACTGTGATGGTAGGAATAATGGCGGGTGTAGTTCTTCAGAATTTATTAAAATTCTATTACCCATTTTACATTGAAAAGAGGTTGAAAAAACTTAGGTATATGCCTCGTGTTTCTCCTAAATCAGGAAAACCAATGAAATTATTAAGTGAAGATGAAGAGGATGTATATCTTGATGAGGGGATGCAAGCTGAAGAGAATGTTTTTTCAGTAGATTACGATGTGTGGGTTGATGAGGAAACGGGGTATACTAAAATTGAAAAATATTCAGGTCATTTGCATGCAATTCAATGCCCAGAGTGTAATTATCAAACATTTAAAGTACTGAAAGAAGAAATTATCAAGTCACCATCGTTATCGGAAGAAGGCGAATTGATCAAGTTTTTTGATTGTGGTTATTGTGGTCACAAATCTAAAAAATCATTTAAAATTGCGATGTTGAAAGAAAACATGGGAGACTAACTAATTATTTCTTCGTTAACTAAAAAAGCCACTTAACACTATTGTTAAGTGGCTTTTTTAGTTAACGCCAATCTCTCGTGGTAACTTTATCTGATCAGAATAAAACTTCATCCTAGTATGTTGAGTGTTCAATAATTGAATACTTTCAATAACATCTAGTTTGTGATTATAAAAAACTTCATAATAATTACTGTCAAGCAAGTATAAATTCACTTTATAGCCATAGTATCTAATAGCCATTACAAATGCAGCATTTTCATATAGCTACTTGATTTTTTTTCTAAGAGGTAAGTTTATAAAATGATCTATGCTCATAGATGAATAAAAACAATATATATATTAGA
>JAOULS010000215.1 GCA_029881895.1 Cyclobacteriaceae bacterium
CCATAGTGTTTTGTCAAATACTGGAAAAAAAGTATCTCCATCAAACTGACCATGTATTTCTGTGATGTACATCCTGTCGCAAAATGCTAACCCTAAATCGTAAATTTGTGCGCCTCCAATAATAAATGCTTCTGTTTCTTGTGCGTCTTTTGCAAGTAGAAGTGCTTCTTCAAGTGTGTTTAGGACAATACATCCTTTTGCTGTAAAGTTAGATTGCTGAGTAAGTACAATATTAGGACGGTTGGGTAGTGGTCTAAATTTATCTGGAATAGACTCATAATTTTTACGCCCCATAATTACGTGTCGCCCTTTTGTTTTATTTACAAAATATTTCATGTCATCTGGCAAGTGCCAAACAAGGTCATTATCCTTTCCTATTACTCTGTTCTCTGCTACAGCAGCAATCATCGATATTTGCATAACTACTATTTACCGTAAAATTAAGAAAAATTGTATTCTAAAAAATCATAATATTTTTTCTAGACATATAATATTTAACCAAATGGTTGAACTTTATGGTTAATTTCTCGTTATTTGTAAATAACAATGAAAAAAGACATCAGTACAGAAGAAAAAATAAAGCAGGCAGCTAGTAAAGTTTTTGTTAAAAAAGGACTTGCAGGGGCTAGAATGCAAGAAATCGCAGATGAGGCAGGTATTAATAAAGCCATGCTTCATTACTACTATAGAAGCAAGGATAAATTGTTTCATTCCATATTTATGGAAGTGGTAAAAGAATTTACACCTAAAATAATTGGTGTTTTAAATGCGGATCTTCCTTTACAAAAAAAAATTGAACGCTATGTTGAAGAATATATTGGTATGCTGAAAAATGACCCTGCAATACCGCTGTTTATTTTCAATGAGATGAAAAATAACCCAAAGGAGTTTATAGAGAAAGTAGGTATTGTAGAAAGTGGAGTACTTGACAAGTTAAATGACCAACTTATAGAGGAAAAAAGAGTAGGTAACATTCGTTTTATTTCGGTTCATGAATTCATGATTAATTTGGTTTCGCTTTGTGTATTCCCATTTTTAGCCAAACCAATGTTCCAAGGAATTTTCAATGCTAGTGATGATGAGTTTTACAAGTTTATGGAAATGAGAAAAAAATCTATTCCAGTATTTATGATGGCAGCGATTAGTTAACCCATTAAAAAAATGAATATGTATAAAATAGTTAAAAAAGGATTAGTACTGTGTTTTGGCTTGATGATGAGCGTGATAGCAATGTCACAGCACTATACGCTTGAACAATGTTATAAGGATGCTGAAGCACTTAGTCCAATTAGCAGGCAGAATTTATACTATGCGTCAATAGCCGAACTCAAACAACTTAATATAAAAAAATCAAACTTACCTCAGTTGTCATTTTCGGGTCAGGCTACCTTTCAGTCAGATGTATTCGAACTACCTTTTTCAATACCAGGCAGTGAATCCCCTGTTATACCAAGAGATCAGTATAGGGCTGCATTAGTGTTACAACAAACAATTTATAATGGCGGAAGCGCTAACAAATATAGAGCGGTTGTAGAGGCCGAGAATGATGTGAATAAACAACAAGTTGAAGTAGATTT
The DNA here is from genome assembly GCA_029881895.1 of Cyclobacteriaceae bacterium. GTDB lineage: Bacteria > Bacteroidota > Bacteroidia > Cytophagales > Cyclobacteriaceae > JAOUKH01. The sequence goes on from JAOULS010000215.1 coordinate 1,578, forward strand.
ATATCAAATAAAACAACTGTTAAATCAACTCTACTTTGGAATTCTTTTAAATCAGGAAAAAGTAAACATTATAATTTCGGGTAATAAAACAATGAAATCGCAACTGTTGGAGTTGGAATCGTTGGTGAAAAACGGAGTGTTGTTGAAAAGTAATCTTTATTCTGTAAAAAAAGAACTATTAATCTTAGATCAGCAGTTGATTGAAGCGGAATCGGACAAATTGATGCTGTTACGAATTTTAGAAAAATGGGTAGGGAAAGAAATTGATAAAGGCGTACCGTTTGCCATTCCAGAAGTAACTATCTCACCCGAAGAGCAAACAATTAATCGACCTGAACTTTTGTTTTTTGATGTAAAATCAAAACAAATAGAAGCTAATAAATCGATGTTAGCTATTCGAAATCACCCAAAAGTAGTTGCATTTGCGAATGGCGGAGTAGGGAGTCCAAACCCATATAATTTTTTTAAAACAGGTTGGTCGGAGTTTTATATGGTGGGTGTTAAAGTGCAATGGAGTGTGTTTGATTATGGTCGGAAAAATAATGACATGAAAATGTTAGACTATCAAAAGGATATCTTGAATTCGAAAAAGGATAATTATCTACACCTCACTGAAGTGAACTTAATAAAAAACCAACAAAGCATTCAAAAATACGAGGACTTATTGATGAAGGATAAAGAAATTGTGGCCTTGCAGAAGGAAGTAGTAAAAGAAATGTATTCGCAATTAAATAATGGTGTGATTACCTCTACTCAATATCTCACGGAAGTGAATGGAGAATTGAGATCACAGATAAACATGAAAATTCATGAATTAAAATTAATTGAGTCTAAAATTGAGGTATTAACTAAATCAGGAAACTTATAATTCGAAAATAATGAATAGAATTACAATATTTATTGGTGTTTTATTGCTTGCTTCTTGCAGTTCTAAAGATAACTTGTCAGATGCGTACGGTAATTTCGAAGCAGTAGAAACGATTGTTTCTTCCGAAGGAAATGGCAAACTTCTCTCATTTACAATCAATGAAGGTGATGTAGTGGAAAAAGGTCAATTGATAGGAATAATTGATACCACTCAGCTCTACCTTAAACAGCAACAGTTGATTTTAAGTATAGCAGCAATAAAAGCAAAAATGGTAAACATAAAGCCTCAAATTGAAGTATTACTAGAGCAAAAACAAAACTTGGAGCGAGAATTAAATCGTTTTCGGAAACTTAAAGAAGATGGCGCAGCTACCCAAAAGCAGTTGGATGACTTGCAAGGAGAAATGGGTGTTGTCGATAGTAAAATAGTAGCGACAAAAACACAATTAAATACACAAAATTCAGGTATTTATAGTGAAATAGCGCCTCTTGAAGTCCAAATTGCTCAAGTTAATGACTTACTTCGTAGAAGCTATATCACGTCACCCATTAATGGAACAGTACTTTCAAAGTACAGTCAACAGGGAGAGTTAGCAGCGCAAGGAAAGCCATTATTCAAATTGGCCGATTTATCGGTGTTAGAGTTAAGGGCGTATATAAGTGGCGGGCAACTCGAACAGGTAGAAATAGGCAAAGAGGTAGTCGTTTATATTGATAACAGTAGTGACGAGCAAAAAAAATATTCAGGGAAAGTGACATGGATATCATCAAAGGCAGAGTTTACGCCAAAGATTGTTCAAACAAAAGAAGAACGAGTAAACCTTGTATATGCCTTAAAAATAGCAGTGGTTAATGATGGCGCATTGAAAATCGGTATGCCAGGAGAAGTGCTTTTTCATGAAGTAGAAATGAACACCTCTCATGAGTAGTGCTATACTAACTGTAGGTGTTGAGAAAAATTTTGGAGACACCAATGCGTTAAAAGCGATCGACCTTGAAGTAAAATCAGGTGAGTTATTTGGTTTGATAGGCCCTGATGGTGCTGGTAAAACCACTTTGATCCGAATCTTGGCAACACTTCTATTGCCCGATAGTGGTACGGCAGAAGTGTTAGGCAAAGAGGTAGTGCAGGACTATCAACTACTCAGAAAAAAAATCGGCTATATGCCAGGGAAATTTTCGCTTTATAAAGACCTGTCAGTAGAAGAAAATTTATCATTATTTGCGGCCATACATAATACAACCATCGAGCAAAACTATCATTTAATTAAAGACATATATGCACAAATAGAGCCTTTTAAAAAGAGAAAGGCTGGCGCACTCTCTGGGGGAATGAAACAAAAATTAGCCTTGTCATGTGCTATGATTCATGAACCTGAAATCTTGTTCCTCGATGAGCCTACTACTGGAGTAGATGCCGTATCAAGAAATGAATTTTGGGACATGTTGAAAAAATTAAAGGGAAGAGGAATCACCATATTAGTGTCAACCCCATACATGGACGAAGCGGAGCTTTGCGATAGGGTAGCGTTGATGCAAAAGGGAGAAATTTTGGCTGTGGATACCCCACAACAGGTGGTAGCGAATTTTGGAAAAGAACTGTTTGCTGTTAAATCAAAAAATAAGTTTGGCTTAATTAAAGACCTAGAGGCTTATGAATATACGAATACGGTGCATGCTTTTGGCAGCTACTTGCACTATACCGATAATCGTTCGTCCATTAAAAAAGACGATATCGTAAAATACCTGAGAGAGAAAGGGCATGAAGAGGTAGAAATAAAATCGATTCTTCCTGAAATTGAAGATTGTTTTATGGCATTAATGGAAGATAATGAGTGAAACAATTATATATACTGAAAATTTAACGAAGCAGTATGGCGCATTTAAGGCGGTAGATAATATTTCTTTTTCTGTAGCCAAAGGGGAGATCTTTGGGTTTTTGGGAGCGAATGGTGCAGGAAAAACCACGGCCATGAAAATGCTAACGGGGTTACTGACCCCCACTTCGGGCAAAGCCACTGTAGCCGGTTTTAATGTCTTTAAACAAGCCGAAAAAATAAAACGAAACATTGGCTATATGAGCCAGAAATTTTCATTGTACGAGGACCTGACGGTGGTTGAAAACATTCGATTTTATGCAGGTATTTACGGCTTAACCAATCATCAAATTAAGGTAAAAACAAGTGAATTAATTGACAAGTTGCATCTTGAGGCAGTAAAAAATACATTAATTGGTTCGTTACCGCTAGGATGGAAGCAAAAATTGGCTTTTTCAGTAGCCATTTTGCACGACCCTAAAATTGTGTTTTTGGATGAACCCACAGGAGGAGTAGACCCCATTACTAGACGACAATTTTGGAACTTAATCTATGAAGCAGCTAGTAGTGGGATCACGGTTTTTGTGACCACACACTATATGGATGAAGCAGAATATTGTGATCGTATTTCGATGATGGTAGATGGTAAAATAGCAGCTTTAGATACTCCAGAACTACTGAAAAAACAATTTGAGACCGACTCTATGCATGATGTATTTGTAAAACTCGCTAGACCATGACCCTTCGGCTTCGCTCAGGGTTCGAGTAGGATGATCGAATAAGAAGCATTGGTAATTATGAATAAAATATGAAAAGACTACTAGCTTTTGTGAGAAAAGAATTTTACCACATTTTTCGTGATAAACGAACGATGCTGATCTTGTTTGGTATGCCATTAGTCCAAATCCTGCTCTTTGGGTATGCCATTACCAACGAAATAAAAGAAGCTAAAATTGCTGTACTCGATAAATCAAATGACTATTTATCGATAGAGCTCACCAATAAAATCTTGGCT
>JAOULS010000216.1 GCA_029881895.1 Cyclobacteriaceae bacterium
CCTCCTGACAATTCTTTTTTGAGGCGCCATTGTGATGGATCTCCTATAATAAAACCACTCAGTCCTTGAAAAAACAATACGTTTCCAAAGTCGCCTGCTTTTCTCATTCGAATAATTTCGAGTGTCTTTGGTTCAAAATGCATTCGATACCCAACAAGTAAGTGAACCCCTCCTTGTTTACAGGCATCAATCATCTCCTGTCCTTCTTTAGCATTAATCGCCATAGGCTTTTCACAAATCACATGTTTGCCCGCTGCAGCCACTCTAATACAATAAGGATGATGCAAAGCGTTAGGTGTGATGATGTATACGGCATCTATATCAGGGTTATTCTTTATCTCATCAAAGTTATCATAGCGATAGCAATTCTTGTCTGGGATATCATATTTCCCTTGCCAGTCTTTTATTTTGGATGGTGTACCACTGATCACCCCTACAACTTTTGCTTTTTTGCAAGACTCCATACTTCTCGCTACGCGATTAGCATAACTACCAAGTCCCATAATGGCTACACGTAATACTGGTCCATCACTAAAATCGGGAAGTATATCCTGATTTTTATTACCGCCATATACAGGCACAAATGGCATAGCCAGGGCAGCTGTACTTATTTTTTGCAAAAATACTCTACGCGATTGATTTTTCATGAGTGTCAAGAGTTTATACGCTATAAAGATAAAAGATAACGCCATCTATTTGATGTATTGGGTCTCTTTTTTATAAGTTTTCATCAACTACATCTACGTAGACTGAGACACATGAAGTTGAGGGAAATGGACTAAAGGTTGTCTGTCTACGTAGCCAGACAGGCTTCTTCGCTCGTTCTTCATTCATTGCAATGACATATTATAAGTGATGTGATTACGACTGAAACGGTAACTTCACCACAAAAATTGTTTGTCCCTCATCTGATTTAGAAACGAAAACACTACCAGAAAGTTTATCTACTGCTGACTTCACTAAGTACAAACCGATACCCCCTGTCCTATTTAAATCAGTAAAGCGAGAAAACATACGAAACAACTCATGGGTGTCAGTAACATGAATGCCTATTCCGTTGTCTCGTACTTCTATTCGCAATATATTATTACTAGCAGAGACCAGTATATCAACAGTATTTGTTGGCTTTTCTTTATCAATAAATTTAAATGCATTGCTAATCAGGTTGTTTAGAATAACCACAATTAAATACTCATCAGAAGTGAACGATAAATCAGGATCAACTTTCACATTCGTTTTTATAGTACTAAAATCTTGAGAATGTTCATTCTCTTTCGTAAGTACATCTTGTATCAGCAATTCAAAATCTATTAAAGTATGATGTAATGAGGTACTATTAATATTATTTACACGTTGTAAACGGCTAATGATTTCAATTAATTGCTTCGCAGTATCACCTAACTTAGTTAAGTATAATCTTCCTGTTTCATCCTTAACATCAAGCAATCCTACCTCACATATCCCTCGTAGTGAGGTAAGTGGCCCCTGAATATCATGCGAAGTTTTGTAAATAAAATTGTCCAATTCAGTGCGAGAATCAATTAATGCGGCATTTGAATTATGAAGATTTTTCGTTCTCTCTTTCACCAAGTTATCTAGCTTATCATTGATACGCTTCCTTAATCTATTATTTTTATATACAAAAAGTACAAGCACTAAAGCTAACAATACAGTGCCTGCTAGTAGATAAATTTGTTGAATGCGCTCTGTAATTTCAAGATCTTTTCCTTCAATAATATTCGCATCTTTGTCCTGCTGGATATTCACATGAATGTCACTAATGTTTTTAATTACATCGGCATTTAACAAGCTGTCTTTAGCCTCGGCTAATTTCAATTGATACTCATAAGCAACTTGATAATTCTCTTGTTCAGCATATATTCTGGAATATAAAGCAAAATTATTTTTCCTCCATTCTACATCTTGCAACTTAGAGGCATAATCGTTCGATATTTCAAGAAATGAAAGTGATTTGTCATAGTCCTTTCTATAAAAATCAATCAGCGCTAAATAGTGGTAATTAGAAGGTAAAAAGCGAAACACATCATTTTCTAGAGATAAATTGATAACGCTTTCTAATTCCTTATACGCTTCTTCAAAATTCTCTTGATCAAGGTGAATAAGCCCCATCCCTCCTACTGCTTGTATACGCACATCTACAGGACAATCTTCTTCACATGTTGTGATTGTTTTTTCAAAATAAGATAATGCCTTTTCATAATCTTTCAATAAGTGATAGGATAGTCCTATATTTACTAAATTCATAGACTGAGTAGAGACATCTTGAAATTCTTCTGCAATAGAGAGGCCTTTTTCAAAAAAAACAATGGCTTCTACAAAATCTTCCAAGTTATAGTATACCAGCCCAATATTGTTATAGGCCAACGACTTACTAGAAAAATCGTTAAGTTCATCCCTCACTTTCAAGGAGGCATTAAAAAAATACAATGCCTCATCATATTTACTCAAATTCAAACGATTTAGCCCTGCATCATTCAATACATATTTTAGTTGATTCTGATCATTTAATGCCGTAGCCACAGCAATGCTTTTTTCTAAATAATAGAAAGCCGAATCGTATTCTCCTTTCGAATTTAACAGCCAGCCAATGGCTCTTGCACTTTTGTTTATATAACTACTATCTCCAATTTCAATGGATAAATTGTAAGTAATATTTGCATGTTCTAATGCTTTTGAAATATCGACTAATCGGTATTTTTTAAATTGTTCATATTCTTCTAATATTCTATCTGATTTCAAGCTATTGTTAGTTTGACCAAACAAAGGCAAAATACTCAAAAATGTAAAATAGAAGTAAAAAATTATATGATTCATGTTAAAACTACGATTCATAACCACTTAATAATTAATAAATAACACATGTAAGGTTAAAGTAATAATTCATTATTGTTCCGTGTAATATTCCTTGAGTTTTAGCCTTCAATTTAAGTAAAGGATTGCTATTTCATTATCCTTGCTCTAAAGATATACTAACATTTTTATTAACAAAACATTATTACTATGAAAACTAAATTATTTGCTATCGTATTTCTTGCCTCATTATTTACTGCTGGCTTATCCTCTTGTTCAGAAGAAAACATTGCTCCTCAATCGCTCGAAGAAGTGAAAAAAGAAAAAGGTGCACAAGGTGTTGAAGACGGATTTTAAGAATTAAATAAACAAACTATAAACAACTTATATTATGAAAACTAAATTATTTGCTATCGTATTTCTTGCCACTTTCTTTACTGCTGGCTTATCCTCATGTACCGAAGAAAACATTGCTCCTCAATCGCTCGAAGAAGTGAAAAAAGAAAAAGGCGCACAAGGTGTTGAAGACGGATTTTAAGAATTAAATAAACAAACTATAAACAACTTATATTATGAAAACTAAATTATTTGCTATCGTATTTCTTGCCTCATTATTTACTGCTGGCTTATCCTCTTGTTCAGAAGAAAACATTGCTCCTCAATCGCTCGAAGAAGTGAAAAAAGAAAAAGGTGCGCAAGGTGTTGAAGACGGATTTTAAGAATTAAACATTTAAAGTATAGAACCATGAAAAAAATATCGATCATTACTTTTGCAGTAGTTGCAATATTAGCCACTAGCTTTGCTATGCTCTCTGCCAATAAAACAACCTCAAAAAAAGGTGAATTAGTAGTAGAAAGGTCTACTAATACTACAATGAGTGCTTTTGCTATAGAAGATCGTGATTCGTTCTAATTTATTAGCAGCCGTTAGTTTTATAATGAGATCCATTATACACCATCGTTACATGGATGAGACCTATAGGTGATGAATCAATTGGCAAAGTGTAAAAAAGAGAACGATAAAATCAGATTATCACTAACTATAAGTCTTAACTAATTGTATTACAGATTATTGTTGTAATCTATTTGTAGTTTTAGTTTATAGTAAAACATCGACATACATCGATCAATACAACAACATATTTCTTATTTTTGCAGTAAACCATAGTCTTTTTGATGAATATATTGATGTTACTGTTTTAAAAAACTATAAATCAAATAATAGTAATCACGATCTAATGTACTCTTTTTATTTATTGTAGAAGAATTAATGCTTCTTATTCAGAAAAGTATACAAACGTGACATGGTGAACCTATAATAATCCTCTAGGAAAAAATAGTATAAATATAATATCATTTAATTGTAGGACAATTAAATGGGATAGCTAGGTTTTACGCCCCTTTTTTAAAGGTAATTTTACATTATGAAAATATTTTTTCTAATGTCTTTTCAGTAATCATATAAGTGGGAACTACACCTTCAGCTCCTAAGCTTCCCGAAGCCAATGTACTCCCTGTTTCAAGCGGATTATCCGAAGCATAATACGCATAGCGTACTTTCACCTTTTCATTTATGCTTTTCCTTATCATAGTCGCAGCTTGTATTGCTTTCTGATAGCATGCTCCTTCCATTTCTAGTCCTATAGCATTCCAAGTAGATGTCAAAAAGTGAATAAGTACATCTTTATTTTGCAGCGATGTTCCTAGAACAGTAATCATAGGGCCTTCATAAACACCTATTCCCTGTTTATTTTCAAATTCGCTCATTGAAAAGTCATTTTTAAAAGGATAATTATCGGCTGTACCTTCAAACACATGAGCAGTAGGGATCATAATGTCTCCTTTTTTGCCCTCTAATATTCCTGCTTTCCCCATGATGTTTATTGAAGCTATGTTTAATGATTCTTGCTCCTCCCCTTTTTCATATGGCTTTAATAACTCATCCATACATTCGAAAGCTTGTTCACCAAATGCATAATCCATCACTACTAATACCGGTGTGCCTTCCTCCGTTTTTTTAATATCCCAATGTGTTGATGTAAAATTTTCTAGATCAAAAATTTGTACGGTCAAATTTGTTCCCGATTGATCTTCAATCTCTGACATTCCATTTTTTAGGGCAAACTCACCAATCTTGTCACGTAACAGGTTATTTTTTGCCTCACTCGTATCTAGTGCCATTTTCATCACACTGTCATATTTCTTTTCTTTCAATGCATCAAACCCATATACAGCATTCATAAAGCTATGCAAATTCGCACTAATAATATGAATGGGGCGGTGTGTTATGTTGTTAGAAATAAGGTGGTTAATAATTTTTTTAGCCCATTGTTCTCCATAAATATGTTGTCCTACAATCTTTCTTAGTTCAGCCGAAAAGGTGATTTCCCTGTCAATATTTTTTAATTTTTCACCTATGGATATTTTACCCAACCAATACGTAATATGATAGAGGCTATGTG
>JAOULS010000217.1 GCA_029881895.1 Cyclobacteriaceae bacterium
AACCATCAAAAGTATGGAGTGCTAGTAACGCTGATGAGATAGGGTAAATATTTTCATATGTAATGGGGACCACTATCTCGTGGTTATAGTCAATAATACCATACCGTGCTTCATCGCCTGATTTATTAGCGGCAATTAAATATTCACCTACCCCAACCAACACATAATAATTGAAAGGAATAATCATCTTCCCTTTAGTGTTTAGTACACCAAACCATTGTTTATTGTTTTCCAAATTATATTTAGAACAAATTATCGCTGCGTAGGGAGTGTTGCTTGTTAGCTGTATGTATTCAGCGTCTGTTATAATTTTATTTGAAACAGAAATGATTCCCCAAAGGCCATTTTTCTGAAATCCGATCACTCCATCTATAGGGGAAGTCTTGCCATCACTCCATCCAATGTTTTCGTACTTAGGAGGGATAACTACTTTTCCTTTTGCATTTTTTAGTCCTTTTTTGCCATTTTCTACAATTATAAAAAACGCTTCAGCAGTAGCGTTTGATGAAGAGTGGTTTAGCCCACTTGCAACTTGTAAAAAACAAAAAATGAGAAAAAATAGAATGGATGTTGTCTTCATAAATATTTGCCAGAAATAGGAAGTAACAAAAATAGGAGAATTATAATGGTGGGGCAAAATAATTTTTTCAGATGCTTTTTATAGCTATATTCAGTTTTGTAATACTTTAGATGAACAGTAAATGCATTCATTTTTAAGAAATGGATGTGCTATACTTAAAAACAAAACCTATGAAAACGTATTCTTTACTAATTATTGCAATCATTTTACATATTTCTGGAGTTAATGCGCAAACTCCTGAGGAACGAATTGTTACCTTGGGCATAACTTTGCCAGAAGTGAGTCAGCCTGTGGCTAATTATGTGAAATGGCGTAGAGTTGATAACCTACTTTTTTTAGCAGGAGCAGGAGCAGATGTAAAAGGTAAGTTAGGGAAAGATTTAACAATAGAAGAAGGTTATGAAGCTGCTCGATTAACAGGGATAAACATATTGGCCACATTAAAACTTGCTACAGGAGACCTAAGCAAAATCAAACAGTTTGTTAAAGTCCACGGCATGGTGAACTCTTCACCAGATTTTTATGATCAACCCAAAGTGATAAATGGCTTTTCTGATTTAATCGTATCTGTTTTTGGGGAAAAAGGAAAACATGCACGAGCTGCGGTCGGACATGCTACTTTGCCTTTTAACACCGCAGTAGAAATTGAAGTGATTGTGGAGTTGGAGGAATAGGGGTGTAAAAGTGTTTATTTAATGACAATATCAGCTATCTTGTCACTTTAATAAGTCCTACTTTCTATAGGTAGTGATTGCACATAATTGATCTGATCTAAAATGAAACAACTTAAAAAAATAGGGTTACTATTGTTAGGGATATTATTCTTTTTTATCATCTATTTAGTTGTTAATACGATCAATTTTAAAACGACACAAGTAAAATATGAATCGATTGATGTTCTTGAAATTAATAGTTCTTCTGTCGATAATTTTTCTGCAGCATTAAAAATAAAAACAATATCACCTGAAAACGCAGTTGATTTTGATTCCATTCAATTTCACAACTTTTCTGACTTTTTAGAAAACACATACCCACTTACTAATTCACTTTTAGAAAAGAAAACTTTCAACACCTTTAGTTTTCTCTATAAGTGGGAAGGTACTGAGTCAAGTCTGAAGCCAATAGTACTAATGGCTCATTTAGATGTAGTACCTGTAATCGAAGAAAATTTATCAGATTGGAAAGAAGACCCATTTGGAGGAAAAGTTGTGAACGATACGATTTGGGGTCGGGGTACAATTGATGATAAAATTGGTGTGATAGGAATCATGGAATCCATTGAGTTATTATTGAAACAAGGGTTTGTGCCAAAAAGGAGTATATATATCGCCCTTGGACATGATGAAGAAATAGGAGGTTTAAATGGTGCAAAAGTAATAGCTAATTACTTGAAAGAGGAAGGGGTGGAAGCCGAGTTTGTTTTGGATGAAGGAGGCGTTATTATTCAGGATCGGATTCCTGGTATTAAAAAAGATGTAGCTTTAATTGGTATTGCAGAAAAAGGATTTGTATCGCTAAAACTGTCAGTAAAACTAGAAGGTGGACATTCTTCTATGCCAGAAAAAGAGACCGCAATAGATGTTTTAGCCAATGCGATAACAAAATTAAAAAAGAACCCTTTTCCAACAAAAATCACACCTCCACTCGAAAAATTCATTGAAAATTTAGGGCCAGAAATGCCTTTCATGAATAAGTTAGTCTTTGCTAATAAGTTCATCTTTAGTACGCTTATAAAAAAAATATACGAAGAAAGTGCCTCTGGTAATGCAAATGTACGTACAACGACATCGCCTACAATATTCAATAGTGGTGCGAAGGAAAATATTATCCCTCGTTCTGCTCATGCCACTATAAATTTCAGAGTCCTTCCCGAAGAAACAATTGCTTCGGTTATCGAACGGGTGAAGGAGGCGATAAATGATGACCGCATACAAATAAATTCTAGTGAGTTTGATTCCGAACCTTCACAAGTTTCGAGCATCACCTCTTTTGGGTATGCTACTATTTCTAAAACGATCTCTGAAATTAATCCAGAGTTACTTATTGCCCCCTATTTAGTAGTCGGGGCTACTGATTCTAGATATTTTAATGAGGTGTCTAAAAACATATATAGATTTTCTTTTATAACAATAAACGATAAAAACATCAAATCTTTTCATGGTGTAAATGAAAGGCTCCCCATTGTCGATTTTGAAAATGCTATTCGATTTTATCATCAACTAATTAAAAATAGCGACATGAAATAATTACTATTTAATTTAAATAGGATAAAAAAATAATGATATTATTTTTTTTGCTTCTTATATAGGTTTTCAATATGTTTTTATTAGCTCAATTAACAAACAGCAATCTCTTCTGATAAAGAATAATATTTCTTTTAATATTTTTTTTATATTTAGTGAAAAGAAGGTAGTCTTCACGCTTTAATCTTTTTTATGAAGAAACTCAATTACACGAAGCTTATCATAGCTGGTTTTTTTGGCATAAGTCTTTATTTTGTAATGGTATTTTTATTGTTGCACTATGAACAAGGTCATCCTACCTCCACTATTCAACACCTCAATGATGCTTTTTGGTATTCTATTGTTACGCTTACTACAGTAGGGTATGGCGATTTTGTGCCTGTAACGAGCTATGGAAGGGTTATTGGCTCCGTATTTCTTTTGTTTAGTTTTGGTATTTATGCAGTTTTAATTGGTCAGATCAGTAGTATTATGAACACATTTAGAGAAAATAAAAAAATGGGACTTGATGGCACTCGTTTCACTAATCATATTGTGATGATTGGATGGACCGATTTTGGTAAGGCAGTAGCCGATCAACTTGTTGCTGCGGGACGTAAAATGACGGTAGTAACTAAAGTCCGCGACCATATAGATTTAATAAGAGAATCTTATAGTCAAAAGGAAGTATTTGTACTATATGCTGATTATAACAATATAGATATGCTCGAAAAACTAAACATCAAGGAGTCATCTATTGTTTTTGTCAACTTGTTAGACGACACAGAAAAACTCGTGTATATCCTTAATTTAAAAAAGAAATATGAAGATTTACAGTATGTTGTTACGCTAGATAATGCAGACTTAAAGTCTACGTTTCAAACGGCAGGAGTGACGTATGCCGTATCTAAACATGAAATGGCTTCAAAAATGTTGGCTAGTTATATTTTTGAGCCAGATGTGGCAATGTATAGTGAAGAAATAATTGCTTATGCCCGCACAGATGATGATTATGATATTAAGCAATTTGTAGTCCTAAAGAACAACCCGTATTGTGAACAAGATTATGGGAAAGTTTTTTATGATTTAAAAAAAGAATGCAATAGTATATTAATAGGTATTGTAAAGATAGATAGTAATGGCAAGCATGATTTATTAAAAAATCCAGAAGATAATGTTAAAATACAACCAGGTGATTATTTAATTATGATCATGAACCGAAAAGCAGTAAAAAAACTTTCCAAGTTGTTTAATACAAAGGAAGGATATATTGATGTTTAATTGTAGCACCCATCACCTTGATGTTTTTAGTGCATGTTTTAGAAATGGTTACTATTTGGAATAGATGAGTATAAACGTCTACCAACAAAAAAAATACAATTATGATAGGTAGACGAAACATAACAATTCAATTTTTTATAGGCATACTATTAACCTTTATTGGTTGTAGTAAGGACAGCGAACCAGCACCTGTTTTTGGTAATGGAACGATGTCGGTAGTTACTAGTAGTTCAGCGACAAATATAGTAGGAGCTACTATTTCTGAATTCAGAATTAATATTGAGACCATACGATTCAGAACAATAATAGACGATCCGTTATTGCCTGACAATACTATTCAAGTTGCGCCACTTGTGGGACCATTCGAATTGGTGTTGATAGGGACTGAGACTGGCTCAACGATAGATGCTGCACCTCTTCCAAATGCAACCTACGATAGAATTAAATTTGATTTAATGAGAGGCAATACGGGAGCAATGAATAATATTTCAATCCTTATTCAAGGCCAAATTGGTACTACTCCATTTGAAATGTGGCATGATACGAAACCTACTTTTCAACAAAATTTAAATAATGTAGTGGTTAATGGTAATGCATTAAATTTTGGAATTGATTTTGTACTTGACGGATTAGACTTGTCAGGAGCAACCGATGGTGATGCGAATGGATTGATTGAAATTAGCCCTAATGATAATGATGGGAACAATAATTTAGCAGATGATATTGCTATTTATCTTGAAAGTAATTTCATTGTGTCGTATTGAGATTAATTTTTCAGACATAAAAAAAGAGGCTTCAATAATTTGAAGCCTCTTTTTTTATGTGAGTTGAATGCTTTTTATGCCAATGCTTCAACCATTTTAGACCCAATATCCGCTGGTGACTCTACCACATGGATACCACATTCTCCCATAATTTTCATCTTAGCAGCAGCGGTATCATCAGCACCACCTATAATAGCACCTGCATGACCCATGCGCTTGCCTTTAGGCGCAGTTTGCCCAGCAATAAACCCTACAACAGGCTTAGGGTTGCCTTGTGCCATTACCCATTTAGCAGCTTCAGCTTCGTAATTACCTCCAATTTCTCCAATCATTACAATCGCATCCGTTTCAGGATCGTTCATTAATAATTCAACAGCTTGTTTTGTAGAAGTACCAATAATTGG
>JAOULS010000218.1 GCA_029881895.1 Cyclobacteriaceae bacterium
TGGTTGGTTACATTAGCTACAACATATATGTAAACCTTATGAAGTTTATTTTAACTATATGTTTATTAAATTTAAACTTAAAGAAAAATTTCGTAAAACTACTTCCTAGCTTACTAAAGCTAATACTATTCGTATATTAAACGCTTAATATGCGATTTTGATTAATCATCACTAAAATTCAAGTAACTTTGTATTCTAAGTCACTATAACACCCGATATAATAATGCAGCTACAATTGCCCCCACAATTGGGCCGACAACAGGTATCCATGCGTATTTCCAATTACTATTTACTTTGTGTTTTATTGGAGCAATTGAGTGCAGGATTCTTGGCCCCAAATCACGTGCAGGATTAATTGCATAACCTGTAGTGCCTCCTAAGCTTATACCGATCGCAACTACCAACAAGGCAACTGGCAAAGCACCAATCGAGCCTAAGCCAACCTTTGCATCTTCTAAATGATTACCTGAAATACTAGCCCCTGAAAGATGAAGAACTACAAACACCAAGGATAAATGTACCTAACCTTCACTAAATAAATTTTTAAAAGTATCCGGAATAGCTGGGTCAGTTGAGAAAGTTCCTAAATTGCACTAGAAATGCATCAAGTCATATTTTTTTATTTCAACCAAGCTTTAAACATCCATAAGGTTTTTTCCTGCTCTTCTATAAAAGCTGAAATCATATCCGCTGATCCACTATCATTCAGTTCTTCAGCAGTATTTTTTATGTTTCTTTCTACTTCAACAATTGAGGATAAATTATCAATGATTGTAGTAACTGCCTTTTCTCCATTATGAACATTTTTTACAGCTTCAATTTTGGAATTTTGTGTATAATCTTCAAAAGTATGTAAAGGTATACCTCCTATGGTCAATATACGTTCTGCTACTTCATCAATCTTTATTGTAGCATCGTTATATAGTTCTTCAAATTTTACGTGCAACTCAAAAAAGTCTCTTCCCTGTATATTCCAGTGGAATCCTCTTAAGTTTTGATAGTAAATCTGATAATCGGATAGTAATCTATTTAATGATTTTATTAATTCGTTTTTCATGTCATTTTTTGTTTTAGTGTTTCACAAAAGAACATCAAATATTTTTTCTAAAGTCGTTAAGTTTATTGATTGTTGTAATGATGAAATAGACGATGGTTATCTGTAGTAGTTCGAGAAATTATTTCATTATATTTGAGTAGTTATGAGTGAAGAAATAACATCTTTTGGAGAAATTTTAGTCTACCTTATCGGTGGAGTGATTTTTATTATAGGAGGATTGGTTACTGCTTGGATCATCCGCCCTAAACGCCCCAATGAAGAAAAACTAGCTACTTATGAAAGTGGAGAAGAACCATTGGGTGGCGCATGGGGACAAGTAAACATCCGTTTTTATGTAGTAGCACTTATTTTTCTATTATTTGAAGTGGAAATTGTTTTTCTTTTTCCTTGGGCAACCGTTTTTGGTAGAAAGGAATTGATAGATGCCACTGATGGTTTATGGGGATGGATGGCACTTACTGAAATGTTTGTGTTTGTATTTGTTTTGGCTTTAGGGTTAGCTTATGCTTGGAGGAAGGGGTATTTGGAGTGGGATAAACCAGAAATTAAACCGTCCAAATTTAAAGGTGTTGTACCTAACGAAAAGTACAATGCTATAAATCAAAAATACTCAAAACCTATATCTGAAAATCAACAATAGTAATTTCTAATTATGCTACTTGATCAAAAATTTGAACATGGAGGGGTAATCATTACCAAGTTGGATGACCTCATCAACTGGGCAAGGTTATCCTCATTATGGCCAATGACTTTCGGTCTAGCGTGTTGTGCAATAGAGTTTATGAGCACTGGTGCTACTCCTTACGATTTTGATCGTTTTGGGATCACACCACGAGCCTCCCCTCGGCAAGCCGATGTGATGGTGGTTGCAGGTACAGTTACCTTTAAAATGGCAGACCGTGTTCGTAGATTGTATGAGCAGATGGCTGAACCACGCTATGTGATTTCTATGGGCTCTTGTGCCAATTGTGGAGGCCCATATTGGGAACACGGATATCATGTTGTAAAGGGAGTAGATAAAATCATTCCGGTAGATGTATATGTGCCTGGCTGTCCGCCACGACCAGAGGCACTACTTGGAGGCTTCTTTAAGCTTCAAGAGAAAATTAGAAATGAAAGTTTGATGGCACCTACAGCTTTGGATAAATTGATGAAAAAAGAGAATGCTTGAAGAGATTCAAAACATATTAAAATCATCAATAGATGATAATCTAATAATAGAGGCTGATGAATCTTCTTCACCACCTACAATCGTGGTTCAAAAAGAAAATTTATTGGCAATAGCTAGTTTATTATATAAACATGAACAGCTTTATTTTGACATGTTGTCCTGTATTACTGGTATCGACAATGGGGCTGAATCGGAGTCAATGGAAGTAATCTATAATTTCTTTTCCATTCCTTTTGAACGTTCGTTGATGGTAAAGGTGATATTAGAAAGAGAAGGAAAGCTAGAAGTGCCTTCGTTAGTAGAAATATGGAAAACGGCCGATTGGCAAGAACGAGAAGTGTATGATTTATTTGGCATTCATTTTAGAAATCACCCTGATATGCGGAGAATATTAATGCCTGCCGATTGGGAAGGTCACCCATTACGAAAGGATTATGAAGACCCTGAAAAATACAGAGGGATGAATGTGATTTATGATAGAGATGAAAAGAGCCAAACATTCGAAAACGAAGTGCTAAATACTAAATCTCAAACAACTAAATCCTAATAACGATTGTCGACTAAAATTCAATATCAGTTTAAAAAGGATAACCTTACGAATTCAGCTCCTAATAAGTATAAAGAAGGAGAGTTAAGGAGTGAGGAATTAGTGATTAATTTGGGACCACAGCATCCTTCAACACATGGTGTATTGCGTTTAGAAGTATTATTGGAAGGGGAAATTGTAAAAGACGTAGTGCCACATATAGGTTATCTTCATCGTTGTTTTGAAAAACATGCCGAATCACTTCCTTATAATCAAATTATCCCTTACGTTGATCGTTTAGACTATCTAGCTGCTATAAATTCTGAGCATGCCTATGCTATGGGTGTTGAGAAAATGCTTGGAATTACAGATCAAATTCCTAAACGTGTAGAATATATAAGGGTATTGGTGGCTGAACTAAATCGTATAGCCTCACATTTTGTAGCTATCGGTACATATGGAATGGATATGGGTGCACTCACTCCTTTCTTTTGGCTTGTTCGTGATCGTGAACATATTTTGAGAATGCTGGAGTGGGTAAGTGGTGCTAGAATGTTGTATAACTACATTTGGGTAGGTGGTTTATTTTATGATGTACCTGTAGGGTTTGAACAGCGATGTACAGAATTTGTTGCCTATTTAAAGCCTAAGTTAAAGGAACTAGATTCTGTTTTACTTCAAAATAAAATATTTGTTGAACGCACGGCTAATGTTGGTGTACTTCCAATGGATTTGGCTATCAATTATGGCATTACAGGGCCAATGTTACGTGCTTCTGGTTTGCGATATGATTTAAGAAAAATAGATGGTTATTCAGTATATCCAGAACTCGATTTTGACATTCCAATTGGCACAGGAGAAAAGGGGCAGGTAGGTGATTGTTGGGATAGAAATCAAGTTCGTGTTATGGAAATTCACGAGTCACTAAAGATTATTGAGCAATGTGTTGAAAAGCTTACAAAAGAACATAAACGAACAAAGGAGTTTGACCCACAAGCCATAGTGCCAAAAAAAATAAGACCAAAAGCAGGTGATTTTTATGTACGTGCTGAAAACCCCAAAGGCGAGTTGGGTTTCTTTTTTAGAGCTGATGGCAAAAGTGATAAACCATTTAGATGTAAAGCCAGAGGTCCAAGTTTTGTAAACCTTTCCATTATTTCTGAGCTTGCTAAGGGAGGGATGATTGCTGATTTAATTGCTATTCTTGGTTCGATAGATATTGTTTTGGGAGAGGTAGATCGATGATTTTTTATAATAACCTTATTAATCTGCTTCTGTAATTTTATCCTAATCGCTAAAAACATGAAAAGAGTATTATTGATAATTGTAGTTGCACTTGCACTTGTTTTTTCTTGCAATGTAGATTCTAATGAAGAAAGGGAAGAATTATTATCATCAATTACATGGACGATAATGCAAGAATCTATGTCAAATAGTGAAACGCCAAATCGTAAGGCAACTTACAATTTTAGAAACGATGGAACATATTTGCTTAAAGCAGGGGACATAGAAATAAATGGGAAATGGTCTTGGGTAAAGAATGACGAAATTTTCTTAGAGGTTAAAGAACTTACTTTTAATGATGAAGAAACACAGTTTGATGCCAAATCAATTAATTATTACATTCGAGTAATCGAACTTTCTGAAAAAGTTTTCAAAACACTTGAAAGACATGAAGGAGACGATTGGGATTCTGGGTTTGTGAAAGAAGTAAACTATATTCCTGTGGAATTATGAAAATTTTATCCGCAAAACAAATTCGTGAAGCAGATGAATACTCGATTATAAATGAGCCTATCACTTCCATTGATCTTATGGAACGTGCTTCTTTGGCTTTTGTATATTGGTTTGTGGAGCGATTTGATAATACAAATACCATAAAAGTATTTTGTGGGACAGGAAATAATGGGGGTGATGGACTAGCTATTTCGAGATTATTATCTCAACGAGGATATCATGTAGAAAATTTCATAGTTCGTGTTTCAGAAAATCAAAGTGCTGATTTTACTACGAATTATAATCGTTTGTTAAAAGCTACATCAATTTATGAAATCAAAAATTTATATGAGATTCCTGAAATAAAAAATAATGAAATTGTTATTGATGGCATTTTTGGGTCAGGGTTATCACGAGAAGTTGATGGATTGTTTGGAGAAGTGATTCAAAATATAAATCAATCAAAGGGAACGGTTGTAAGCATTGACATTCCATCTGGGCTTTTTTGCGATACTGTAGCACAAGGTAAAAATATAGTCAATGCAACACATACTGTCTCTTTTCAAGTTCCTAAATTGGCTTTTTTTTTACCTTCTAATTATCAATATGTTGGTTGTTGGCATATAGTGAATATTGGGCTGAATCAAAATTTTATTGCTAACACAAAAAGTACTTATTATACTATTGATGCGTCATTAATTAAACAACTGCTAAAATCAAAGAATAAAAATGACCATAAGGGTAGCAATGGAAAGGCATTGTTAATAGTGG
>JAOULS010000219.1 GCA_029881895.1 Cyclobacteriaceae bacterium
TTTTTCTCTTTCTAATACTTGTAGCCCCACGTACGCTGCGCCAAGGTCTCCCGTGGCACAAAGAATATCGCCTTTTTTAGCACCGCTTCTATAGCTTAAAGTTGCCTTGTCTCCCATTCCAACTGCCGTAATGGATAGCACTAGCCCACTAGACGATGAAGAAGTGTCTCCTCCAACTAAATCAACCTTATACTGCTCGCAAGCTAAATTTATCCCTTTGTACAAAGCATCTATGGCTTCGGTTGAGAACCGGTTGCTAATGCCTATGTTTACGATAATTTGAGAGGGAATAGCATTCATGGCAGCTATATCAGATACATTAACCGCTACTGCTTTATACCCCAAATGATGAAGTGGTACATAGGATAAATCAAAATGAATCCCTTCCATTAATAAATCTGATGACATCACCAACTCTCCTTTTGGATGAATTACTGCAGCATCATCTCCAATGCCCTTTATTGTAGATTCCTGGCGTAGTACTACACTTTCTGCGATACGTTGGATTAGGCCAAATTCGCCTAATTCACTTAGTTCAGTTCGTTTTTCACTCATAATTTCATTCAATCGGGAACAAAGATAATGTTAATAGTTATAAAAAACGCTTCAACCCTTAAAAGTAGGCTTCCGTAGAGAATAATTTCTTGAAATTAATTGGTGGCTCTATCTTGCGGTAGTTAAATAGAAAGGTAAACCCATTCACCATGAAAAAGCACTCATTTATATTGTTATTGGCTTTGTTATTCTTGTTTTCTTCATGTGGTCCTAAACCACAATATAAAACTATTGCAGGAAAAAAGAAGTTGAAGCATTATAATAAAATCCAGTTTGGAGATGTTTAGCTTTTTATTTCTTGACAGAGTTCTATCAGTACTCCATTTGTAGATTTTGGGTGAAGAAAGCAAACTAATTTGTTATCAGCTCCTTTTTTTGGCGTTTCGTTCAGCAATGTAAAGCCTTCCTCTTTTAGGCGTTTCATCTCTGTAAGAATATCCTCTACATCGTAAGCAATATGATGAACCCCTTCTCCTTTTTTGTTTATAAATTTTGCAATAGGTGAGTTCTCTTTGGTTGCTTCGAGTAATTCAATTTTATTTTCACCTACCTGAAAAAATGAAGTATTTACTCCTTCCGATACTACTGCTTCTGTTTTATAATGCTTTTTACCGAGTAGTTTGCTAAACAAATTATTCGATTCAGATAAATTTTTCACAGCTATACCTATATGTTCTATTTTTAACATCTCTTATTTAGATTTATTCTTAATTAATGTTTAACTTAGGGTTTCGAAAAATGGGAATAATAAAAAAAATCCTTTTTCGATATATTTTTTTTAAATATTTAATAATTCATTTGTTTTCATGAGTACTTTAGTAAATATGCAAAACTATTACAAAACGAAGTGCGAAAACAATTAAATAAGTCTATTTTATAATTATGATTAGCGTAACGGAAAAAGCAAAAGATAGAATCATTGAGCTGCGTAAAGAAGATAGTATGTCTGAAAATCACAATATAAGAGTGTCAGTAAAAGGTGGAGGATGTTCTGGGTTAATGTACGATTTGGATTTTGATGAAGAAATACAAGAAGCCGATGAGATTTTTGAGGACAAAGGGGTGAAAATATTGGTAGACAAAAAAAGTATGCTCTACTTGCTAGGGACAACACTCGATTTTTCTGATGGACTGAATGGGAAAGGTTTTCAATTTATTAATCCAAATGCATCACGTACTTGCGGGTGTGGAGAAAGTTTTTCGATTTAAACTAACGAATCAAACACCTAATCAATGGTTTACGATCTAAGCACATTTGGTTGAGTTAACTTTTTAAAGCTTCTGATATTCGAAAGAAAAGTTTCAGGCTTAAAACTGAAGTGGCTTTACAAATTGTGATTTAATGTAACTGGTTTTGCCTTCCCAAGATATTTTTAACCATACGTCTTCTTGTCCTAGTATGGTTATTTTATGCCCTTTTTGTGGAGAGTCAATAAGGCTTGCTCCAGAGGAAGGTCCTGACATGATAAATGCACCAGGTTTGATAATAATACCTTTGTTGCCAAGTTTTGAAAAATTCACGAGGTAAAAAATGCTACAGAGTAGGACAAATAGTGTCAAGCTACTTTTGTAGGGAGCCTGCTTCAATTTTATTTTGTTATAAACGGAAACGCCAAAAAAGGTAAATGAAAATACAGAAAGAATAAAAATAATCCAGTTGAAGTTTTCGTAAAAAAGATGAGATAAAATGTTTACGTCTTTTTGAGTATATCCTTTTAGGTTTTCACTGTCAGCTAGGGCTTCCATTTTATTTAGGACTAATTTATTTGAAGTTTTCAGATAATACTGATTTAGGTAGTAAAGCGCATTACTTTGGTCGCCCAATCCTTCTTTAATATAAGCCATTTTTAGTAGCATTGCTGGCGAAAGTTGCTCTCCTGTTTCTAGAATAGCATTATAAATTTTGAAGGACTCAGTGTACTTTCCTTTTTCAAATAAAGAATCGGCTACAGATAAGTCGTAATTATAACCCTGAGAAACAGCATGATTGACATGGCTGATGAAAGAAATGAAAATAATTGAAATTATTTTAAATGAGATGTTTTGCATTTTAAAAATCGCTTTATACCTTTGCACTCGCAATTAAGGAAATCGGCAAAAAAAATGCAAGTTTTCTTTACATAAACGATACGATTCGGTAGCTCAGCTGGTAGAGCATCTCCCTTTTAAGGAGAGGGTCCTGGGTTCGAGCCCCAGCCGAATCACTTTTCTAAAAGACCTCCAGAAATGGAGGTCTTTTTTTATGTCCCAAATTTTTCTGAATGCTTTTAATCAGCCATCTGGTCAATCTCACTAGATCATTCTAGACTATATCTAATCAAAAAAGTTGTATCCAAGTTGTACCCTTCATATTTACTACGATAATTTCTTGTTCTTTCATGATACAAGATACTTTCATTTGCGTTGATGGCTTTGGGTATTATAGATTTTTGAATTCCACTTTTGAGCATCACTTCGAAAGTGTATCTTTACTCATAGTTCAACTGTTTGTAATGTTCAGTAAATAAAAAAAATAATTTTTCAGGATTTACCTAATTGGAATGCTCCGTAGGAAGCCAGTCAATAATTGCTCATAAGAAAACTTTAGATATTCAATGAATTACACCGAAAAAGTAGTAACCCAAGACAGCCTAAAACATGATGTTTTGTGCTACTGGCAGATGAACGGAAATGTTGACAAATTAGCTGGAGTAAATTCAAGATATTTACCCAAAGGGCAGAATTTGCTGGTGTTTAACTTTGGAGATGAAATAGGAAATTTGAATGATTCAAATATTAGTTATTCAAACCAGCTTTTCTCAGTTGTTCCTGCGATCGCTACAAGTAGAATAATAAACCAGAAGGGTGAAATTGACTTATTTGGCATCTCATTTATTGGTGATGGCCTTTTCAAATTAATACAACTACCAACGTCAGAACTTATAAGCTATTTTCCGGATGTTTTGAGAGATAAATATGAAGGGTTACATGAAGAACTCAAGAATAGAAATTTTCATGAAAAAATCAAATTAGTTGAAAAGTTCTTAACAGGAAACCTTAACCAAGGCTTAAATAGCCCGCCCTTTCAAAAGGCTCTTAAAATTATCAATGAGACAAATGGAATTGCTACTGTGAGTGACATAGCCAATATGGCTAACGTTTCTGAACGTCAATTACAACGATTATTCAAAACACGCATAGGGATTTCGCCAAAAGACTATTGTAAAATTATTCGTGTAAACAACTACCTTGATCTTATCCTCACAAAAAAAAAGCCGATTGATTGGATGGAATTAGTGGTTGAATATGACTACCATGATCAACCTCACCTTATTACTGAAGTTAAGTCAATTGCTAAGTTATCACCTAAGAAACTTCATAGTTATAGAGACACACTTTATCACCGTTACATCAAGAGCAAATAGGTCGCTTTTCTACAATTATTCTTCAGAATCAGAGTTGATATTTGCATAAAAAATGATGCAATTATTCGTAATAATTGTGTTGCGTAACACAATGAAGAATAATTGGATAAAAAGCAATAGTATGATTATTTCGGCATTCTAATTTTTAGTGTAGCAGCTCAGTAACAAACTGATTCAATTATGTTAATGTCAACGGCAGAACTTTCATTTATGAAAGGCAACAGGAAAGGTGATGGTTGGATAATGATAAATAAAGAAGGTAGGGAATTTACTCAAGCAGAATTGAATTTAACCCTTGCCCACAATTAATCTTATTAACTTTTACTATGCCAGTAGCCAATTGTTATATAAAAAATGGAAAAGTGACACAAAATGAAGTTCATGAATTAGCCTCGAAATGGGCTAAAGCCATACATGTAGATGCAAAAGATATTTGTATCACTTTTATTCCAGACTGTATTCAAGGAGGGCAGCAGTATAAAATTTTAGTCAATTTATACTTGCCCTCATTGTGGTCAGAAAAAAATATTAAGAACATGCAGTTATCCCTGTTCACTATTCTGAAGAATCACTTTCAATATGAAAAGCATGAAATTTTCGTAATAACTTCAATTGTTCAGTCAGGTCATGTGCTAGAAGGGGGCGAATTAATAGAATGGTAATCAAGAAGCAGTGAATTTTATTCACCAAAGTTCAATAATTATGAAATATAACTTATTCCTAAAAGCGACAGCTATTTGCTCTTTCATGGGTGCTTTAACTACCATTTTACTAATCTTTTTACCCAATCCGGCAGCTACTGATTTTGAAACAAGAGCATTGTTATACAACAATAGCCTATACTTAGGTAAGCTGTGGATACTGTTTCTCCATCCACAGGTAAATATTTTAGCAAGTGTAGGTATAGCTTACTTGTTATACCAAAAATACCCACTACAAATAATTTTCGGGACATTCTTCCTATTGGTGTGGTCTTATACAGAAATGTCTCAACAATCACTTTTAATTGATTCACTAAATCAAATCTGGCGACCTGCATATATTAATGCTGACACAGAGCTTTCAAAAAACATGTATGCAACACTCATAAAGGCTGCGAACGGCATTTCTGATAGCAAGTATTTTTTGGTTATTTACGGATTTGGTCTTGGTTCGTTATTGTACGGGTTAGCTTTTATACATGAAAATGGGTTAGGAAAATGGATAGGTATAGCATTACTATTTATTGGAGTTCTTAGTTTTTCCTCATTTGCAAGATATTATTTG
>JAOULS010000220.1 GCA_029881895.1 Cyclobacteriaceae bacterium
TGCACATCATCATATCGAATTTGAAAGAAAGGATTTATCTCGATAGAAGTAAAATGATTGTCTAACATTTCTTCAAATATATCACCAAGACCAATCTGCTGTTCATCATAATAGTCAATTGCTTTTGAATATCCTGTAAAGCAAGAGGTTCGATAGAGATGTCGTAAGGCATTATGATTTACTTTTAAATCGGAGTTGTTTACGAGCTTCTTTCCAAGGAATTAATTCTTCGGGTTTAGAATTTAATATGCGCTCTCTTACAATTGCTTTATGTTCTTCAGGGATGTGAATTTCTTCAGGTTTATCAAAACCAAGATTATTTACAAGTTCTAGGAAGAACTTATATTTGTCATCGGGTACGTTTAGTGTTACTTGTTTCATTGTATTTTATGTAAGCAATGTTACCTAAAATTAGGTAACTGAATAGTTTTAAACAAATCCTTGCATTTAGTACTAAAATATGGGGAACGTATTCCTTAACCTATCACAAGAAATAGAAAACTTCCTCTACAGTTTATTTCTTTTTTGCAATCATCTGATCAAGTACTTTTGTATAATTCGTAACACCTCCTCGCAGATACCCTGTTTTACCATACGCCTGAAGTTGAAATTTATTTTCATTTGCGGGTTTGTTTAAATCAAATACCCAAATAGTAGGAAAACCTGTCACTTGAAAAGCTTGCTGAAGTCCTCTGTTTTGCTGTTGTTGATGAATAGGCAGTTGTTTTTTTCTAGGAAAATCCAATTCTAATAATATTACATTCTCTTCTGCCCATTGCTTAAATTCTGGAAGATCAAAAACTTCTGCTCGCAACCTTTTACACCAACCGCACCAATCACTGCCCGTAAAGTTTGCCAATATTGGCTTATTTGATTTTTTTGAAAGTTCATACGCCTCTTCTACATCTACTAACCACGTTTCATCCTCAGATTGTGTAAACTCAACATTTTGTGCAAATGAAGTTAACCCCATCATTAAAAAAAGTACCGTAAAATTGTTTATTATAATTGCTCTATTCATATTTTTCTAATTATAACTACTACAATGCATATCGCATAAAATAAGTTCATTCAAAGTTAAGCAAATATTTTACCAAAAATTATTACGTATAAAAATTATACCATTCCAATCTTGATTCGATTTATACCTAATAAAAAACAATGAACTTAATCTGTTTTTATTAATCTACCAAAAAAAGTTTCGAACTTAAGCAACCGATACAACCATAGCGGAGTCTTATAAGTAAAAGTATACGATAATGTACTTTTTGCGTTCGAAAACGAACATTCATGAAGCTGAAATTTACAAATATGAGCAATAAAGGCTATTTATAATAAAAGGAACAATACTTGCACAAAGACTAACAACTTTGAAAACGATCATGAAAAATAAAAAAATAATTCTTGCCATTGGGATACTAATTGGTACGTTAATACTCGTTCAGATATTAGTTTTCGACAAACCTAAATCACCAGAGGTTTCTGCTACAACTACAAATATTGAAACCATACAACAGAAAAACATGATGGTGAATACAGCCATCTACTATGTACTTTCGTTTATTAATCACAATTAATTTCTACCCTATGAAAACAACAATACAACTATTTATACTCTTCATCATCAGTACAACTGCGCTTGCTCAGGATAATGGGAACATTGATATAGATAAAACGTATGACATAAACCAAAAAGGCACTCTTTACTTAAAAAGTGATGATGCAGACGTAAGCATTACAGGAACTGACCGTAAAGATGTTCATGTAAAAATACATAGGCGATATGTTGAAAAGGGGATTGTAATGGGAGAGCGAGATTTTAAAGTGGAAATAACCGAACGTAGTGGCGATTTATATATTGAAGATTTTGAACAGAGTGGCACGATTACCATTGTTGGATATATGAATGAACACTATGAAATAACTATAGAGATGCCAAAAACAATAAGTTTGAATATAAAAGGAGATGATGACGACTACCATATAAAAAATATAAATGGGAAAATTCGAATGAATGTAGATGATGGTGACGCCAGATTCACAAATTGTAAAGGGAGCTATTTTGACTTTGATTTCGATGATGGAGACATTGTCATGGATGTCGGTTCAGGTGAATTAAAATTAGCACTGGATGATGGGGATTTTGAAGTTGAAAAAGCTGATTTCTCTAAGGTAAATGCGTCCGTAGACGATGGTGATATAAATATAAAAACATCATTAGATAATAATGGCACCTATTCCTTTACTATTGATGATGGAAGTGTTGAATTAACCGTTCTTTCTGGAGGTGGAGAATTCACAATCTATCATGATGAAACTAGTATTTCTACAATTGGTGAATTTAACAAAACGAGTGACTATGATAACAAATCGATACTAAACCTCAGTAAAGGTACTGCTAATGTTAAAATCAGGAGCGATGATGGACAAATACGATTGAAAGCAATGTGATAAGTTGAAAAACAAGAACTAATTTATCCTCAATCACTTTATGTGGTTTCTAATAAATTCGTAGATTCGTGATTAAATCTAATAATCATGATGAAACAACTATTCTTATTAATGATCGTGACTTTGAGCATAAGTTGCTCAAATCAAGAAGCCACAAACAAAGAAACGCAACAAACTAGTATTATCATATATGGAAGTAATAGTTGTGACCATTGCATCGACTTTAAGGCGAAACTTGATGCGAAAAATATAAAATATACATTTCACGATGTAGAGCAAGACAAGACCATGGCCAATGAGATGATGGCAAAAACCAAGGCTCATAATTATACGGGATACATCTCTTTTCCTGTAGTTGACGTTGGTGGAAAGCTTATGGTAAACCCCGAAGTAAATAAAGTGCTTGAATTGCTTTAGACAACTGCTACTTTCATCCTTTTAAAAGGCACCTATGCTTTGAGATAAAACATCCCACTACAAATTAGCACTTTATTTCATTTTTTGGTTATTTTTCGTTTTCAAGATATTCTTCTAAAGCGTTAATTTTAAGATACAGAAGAGAGGGTTTTACAACACAAAATTATAAAAGAGACAAATTTATCTCTTTTATAATTTTCTTTTTCAAATATTTTCCCTATATTATGAATCGGACGAAATGTGTTCAACTTTTAAACTTCCTTAAAATATGCAGTTTCACCCTAACGAATTATTTCTTTATTATAATCCTAGTACTAGACAAGGAAAACAAGTATTAGCTATGGCAAAATCCATTACGGCTAACGTAAATGCTGTAGATTATCGTAGTGTAAAACTTACCACTACGCTTTGGAAAGAAATTGTAAATATGATAAAGCTTGAGCCAAAGAAACTGCTTGACAAATCTAATAAAGACTACCAAGCTAAAATTGCAGGTAATACATTTACGATGAATGGCTGGTTAGAGGTGTTAGTTCGCAACCCTCACATCTTAAAAGGACCTGTTGCTATTTATAATGGAAAAACAGCTTTTTGTTTGACTCCTACTGATGTTTTACGACTAGATGCCAATAGTAGAACTTCTTCTAAAATACCTCCACACCTTAGAAGAGAACGACCATAAATAAAGCTCACTTGTTTTTCATTATTCATACTTAATTCTGAGGAATCAATTTAATACAGTTCTCTTCTAAAGACAACTTACCTTCTTTGTATAAACCCCCTATTGCTTTTTTGAAAATTTTCTTACTCAACCCCAGTTTAAGTTTTATTTCATCGGCATCAGACTTATCATGCAATTCCAACACACCGTCCTTCGCAAATCTTAAATTCACAAGAATAGACCGTTTAGCAACTTCTATTGCATCTAGCCCAACAGGACGTACAGTAATATCAATTTTGCCGTCAGTTCTAAGACACTTTACAAAACCACTCGTTTTATTCCCTACTGACAAGGGTACAAAAACATCATTATGATAGATAAGTCCAGTATACTGATCATCTATTACTGCATTATACCCCAAATCCGTTTCAGCATAAATAAGTAGATCAACCTCTTGCCCTTCTTCTAGTGCTGAGTGATCTTTATTAAATAGTGCGTCTATTTTTCCTACCCCAATTAATCGTTCGGTACGGTAATCGAAACACACTTTCACCACGTAGCTCCCTCCTTCCTTCATCTTTGCTTGCTGTTCTTTAATAGGCACAAACAAATCCTTTTCAAGTCCCCAATCTAAAAAAGCACCACTACTATTGACATCAACAACTTCCAAACAAGCAAATTCATCAAGTTTAGCTAACGGCTCAAGTGTTGTAGCTATAGGTCGGTCTTCAGAATCTTTATATACAAATACGTCAATCTCATCTCCTATTTTACAGCCCTCTGGCACATATTTTATCGGTAACAAAATATCTTCACCCCCATCGGATAAATACAAACCGAAATCAACTTCTCTGGCTATTTTTAGGATGTTATTTCTACCTAATTCAATCATCTTACAAAGGTAATGAATTAGGTGTCAGTAGCTCTCAAAAATGTTTTTATATTTGTACTGAAAGAGTAAACAAACAACAAAAACATTTATCATTTATGAAGAATATTGCAGTTATCGGTTCGGGCACTATGGGGAATGGCATTGCACACGTATTTGCACAAAATAATTATACAGTATCTTTAATAGACATCTCGGAAAAAGCACTAGAAAAGGCATTATCTACCATTGAAAAAAATCTTGATCGGCAAATTAATAAAGAAAAAATCACCGAAGAGGATAAAAAAAGCACACTACATAACATTACCACATTCACAAATATGAGTGAAGGGGTGGCACAGGCCGATTTAGTTGTGGAAGCTGCTACCGAAAATATAGACCTGAAATTAAAAATTTTTAAAGAACTTGATAGTATTTGTCCTCCCAATACGCTTTTGGCTAGTAACACATCTTCCATCTCTATCACTAAAATTGCAGCCGTCACAACACGTCCAGAAAAAGTGATAGGCATGCACTTCATGAACCCTGTCCCCGTGATGAAACTTATAGAGGTGATAAGAGGGTACAACACAACCGATGAGGTAACACAACAAATTATGGATCTTTCGAAAAAATTAGGAAAAGTACCCGTTGAGGTAAATGACTACCCTGGTTTTGTTGCAAATAGAATATTGATGCCCATGATTAACGAAGCGATCTATTCGCTTTATGAAAGCGTAGCTGGGGTAGAAGAAATAGATACCGTAATGAAATTAGGAATGGCACACCCTATGGGACCATTAC
>JAOULS010000020.1 GCA_029881895.1 Cyclobacteriaceae bacterium
AAAGACATGGGAATTTCGCCTGAGGCCTTTATTTGGGTACATGCTCAGGCAGAAAACAGCAATGAAAGTTATCTTAAAGCAGCAAAAATGGGTTGCTGGATAAGTCTTGATGGAATAGGATGGGAATTGGAAAAACATGTTGAAAAAATCATGTTTGCAAAAACAAATGGAATTTTAGATAGAATTTTAATTTCCCACGATGCAGGTTGGTATGATCCGCAAAAAGAGACACAAGCTATAAAACCATTCACTGCTATTTTCGAAAAACTATATCCGGAGCTAAAATCTAGAGGGTTCACAGATGATGAATTTAATTTATTGATTTCAGCTAATCCTTCAAAAGCATTCTCGATAGAAGTCAGAAATTCCCCTTTTGATAATAATAAATAACGTGAATTCGGAATAAGCCATCCTATTATTATAGATCAAAAAAGCATCAAAAACCAAAATATGTGTCATTTAGAGTCCAGACAAGTCGGGATGGAATCTTTTCTTAATAATTGCTCAAGAAATTAGGGATTCTTCACTACGTTCTGAATGACAATCTGTTTTTGGTGGCTTTTTTGTAGCATATGCATTGTCTCTTATCTTATCCCGAACTCACGTTAAATAATAGTATTACGAGACACCACATTTATGCTCTATTGATTTTCGTTAAGACCTGCCAGATCTACTTTCTTAACTAAACAGCATTAAATGTAGGTTAAACTCAATCTTGTGGCGTTTCGAATTTATGCTAAAGTTGCTGACTTGAAGGACAAGCAGATGGAAAAGAAGAAAATTTTTAAATACATAATAGTATTATTATAAATTTTGTTTATATTTAATTGTTTTGTTTATTCGCAATATTTGATGGATAAGAGGCATAATGATCAAAATATGTATAACACGCACTATAGTGTGTGTTATTAGTATGTTGGCAATCATTAAATCAAGAAAAGTAAATAAAGTTAAAGAATGGCTCAAAAGTATTCTTACCAGATTACAGTAATTATATGTAAATTATTGTTTGAATGTACAAACAGCTATTCGAACATATAAAAAAGACCTGTCCCAATTACCCTGAGGAGGACTTAAATTTGCTTCTGCCATACTTTGAAAGCAAAATAATAACTAAAAAATCACTGTTTTTAAAGGTAGGAGATGTATGTAATACTGCAGCCTTTGCGGTGAAGGGTTGCTTTAGGTATTTTACTACCAATTCAGAAGGGGAAGAATTTATTACACGGTTTGCTTTTAATGACTATTGGGTCGGGGAAATACAAGGCATGATTCATGGAACACCATCAATGGTTTCCATTGAAGCGCTAGAAGATTGTTCTGTATTAACCATATCTGCAACTGACTATAATTATTTACTTCAAAACTCGAGACCTTTTGCCGATTTCATTGAGAAAAAATTTGCCAAAGCATTCCAATCAGCAGAAATTCGTTCTTCAGAGTTTGCAGAAAGTGCAGAAAATCGTTACCAAATATTACTTTCCAAGTTTCCCGATATCACCCAGCGCGTACCGCAATACTATATTGCTTCCTACCTTGGCATTACCCCAGAATCATTAAGCAGATTAAGAAAAAAGAGCATTTCTTAAACCACATCTTACCATAGATCAACTTTCTACAGCCAATCTTATCCTAGATCAATTTTTCTATAGACGTTGTTATCTCAGGACATTTTTTTTAAGTACTGTGCCTCGTTACTTAGTATGATCAATTAACTAAACCCCTTAATTATGAAAACGATATTAGTAACAGGAGCCACAGGAGCCCAAGGAGGAAGTGTAGCACGGCATTTATTAAAAAAAGGAAATTTTAACGTCAAATGCCTCACCCGAAATCCGGAATCTGAAGCTGCTCTAGCACTCCAATCCCAAGGCGCAGAGATTGTTAAAGGCGATTTAGCAGATAAGAATACACTAATAACTGCCATGCAAGGATGTTATGGTGTATTTGGTGTAACCAATTTTTGGGAGCATTATGATGGAGAAGTTCAACACGGGCGAAACCTAGTGGATGCTGTTGAAGCAGCAAACATTGAGCACTTCGTTTTCAGTACGCTTCCAAGTGCTGAAAAATTATCAGGGGGCACACTAAGTGTTCCACATTTTGAAACCAAAGCGGCTATGGAAAACCATTGCCGATCAAAAAATCTAGAAGCAACCTACGTTCACTCTGGATTTTACTTTGAAAATTTCTTATCCTTTTTTCCTCCAATGAAAATCGAAGATGGTTCTTACGGATTTGGTTTTCCACAGGGAAACACACCTCTAGCTGCCCTTTCTATAGAAGATTTAGGAGGAATTGTAAATACTATTTTCAATAATCCATCGAAATATATTGGGCAACTTGTCGGTGCTGTTTCCGAGGACAGTGACCCAACGAAATATGCCGAAAGCATGACCAAAATTCTTGGACAAACTGTTCATTATAATGACATTCCAAGAGAGGTGTTTGCTTCGTTTGGTTTTCCCGGTGCTGAAGACCTTGCGACTATGTTTACGTGCAATAAGCTTCACATTCTCGAAAGAAAAGAAGATCAGAAAGCAAGTCATGAAATGTATCCTGAAATCAAAGGATTTGAAGAATGGCTTTCGGAAAACAAGGAAAAATTTACCCCATTCTTTCAAGAGCAAACACAAAATGCTTAACTCCCTTTAGGGTTTTTAAATAAAGAATTCATTTACAGAGAAAAATTTTAAAAGTGATATCATGGAAACATTAATAGAAAAACAAGTAGACCCTGGCAAAATAATGCAAATAGGGATGGGGTTTTGGGCATCAAAAACATTGCTAACCGCCATTAATATGGGACTATTTACCCACTTGGCAGAAAAAGAATTAACGGGGCAAGAGATTAAAACAAAACTAGGACTGAACGAAAGAAGTCTTTATGATTTTTTAGACACTCTAGTTGCTTTAGGGTTTCTGCAAAGAAGTGGGCTAAAAGAAACGGCTATTTATAGTAATTCGATGGATTCAGATTTATTTCTTGACAAGACTAAACAAAGTTATGTAGGTGGTATGTTGGAAATGTCTAACAATAGACTTTATGGTTTTTGGAATGACCTTGAGGAAGGTTTGAAAACGGGTATGCCTCAAAATGAAACAAAAACAGGAGGAGCTCCCATTTTTGAAGCATTGTATGGAGATGAAGCAAAACTTCGTGAATTCTTAAAGGCGATGGGTGGTATTCAAAGGGGTAATTTCATGAAGCTTTCTAATGTATTTGATTTTTCTAATTACAATACACATTGTGATCTTGGAGGTGCTGGCGGATATTTGGCGGCTCAGATAGCGATGAATAATGCGAATATGAACTGCATCACTTTCGACTTACCTCCAGTTGCTCCAGTTGCGACAGAAAACATTGCTATGATGGGCTTAAGTGACCGTGTATCTGTTCAATCAGGCGACTTTTTTAATAGCGATATTCCTAAAGCAGATGTTATAACCATGGGAAATATTCTTCACGATTGGGGAACAAAAGACAAGAAAATGTTGATTAAGAAAGCTTATGATGCATTACCTCAAGGAGGAGCATTAGTGGTGATTGAAAATATTATTGATAACAATAGAAGCGAGAACGCTTTTGGACTTATGATGTCATTAAATATGTTGATCGAAACCCCTGAAGGGTATGATTTTTCATTTGCTGATTTTAACGAATTGGCAGAAGAGATTGGTTTTGCTGAAACATCAATAATACCACTAACGGGTCCATCAAGTGCTGTGATAGCTATTAAATAAATTCACCCCAAAATTTATTCAAATGAAAAATTTAATAAAATATACACTCATTGCAACAATGACACTGCTAAGTATCACTTCCAATGCCCAGACATCTAAAGTGAAACATTATCTATCAATTACTCATAAAGTAACCGAATACACCAAGTGGAAGCTTGTATTCGATGAAACCAAATCTGATAGAACAGAAGCAGGAATAGAAGACATTTTTGTAAAAAAGGATATTAACCAACACCAATTATATTACGTTTCTTGCAGAAGTAAAAAATCTGGCTAAGGCAAAAGCCTTTACGTCAAGCACCACCTTAAAAGAGGATATGATAAAAGCGGGTGTGGCTAGTGCCCCAGAGATCGCTTATTATACAGCAGCAAAAGAGTATAACGCAATTAATACATCGGCTCTGGGAACCATAATTACCCATTCAGTAAAAGATTATGCTGCATGGATGGACATTTACGAATCTGTCGAAGATTTAAGAATAAATGATGGCTTAATAGACCACCTTATCCTTAAATCACTTTCTGATGAGAATGTGGTTACGGTAATAGGCTCTTCATTATCTGCATCAAACTTTAACAAGTTCATGGCTAATCCTGACCTAAAATTAGCAATGGAAGAAGCCGGTGTTACTTCAAAACCAATAGTAAAGATTCTACTTTAATAATTTATCAAAATTAAAGTCGTTTTATTGAAAGTTGGACGTGTTACGCTTGTCTTTTGATGACAATAGCCTTAAGTAACTTAGGTTATTATCTCATTTTGAATATCCCTAATCTGCAAAAAGGTTAGGGTTGTTAAAGTTGCATAATGTTTTTTTTGCAAAAAAAATGTTGCTTACAGTTTAATATCATATCTATTTGACGATACGGAAGTCTAACAGAATCATTCAGAAAAACCATTTACTCATTGACTTTTAAATAAAAACGGTTTGCTAACATCGCCTATAACTGCATAGGGTATTTGTGCGAGAAGAAAAGTTGGTAGTTATTTAGTAAGTCCGCCATTAAGTATCTATTTTTAAATATAAACAAGGCTAAGTGCTGTACGAAAAGACATCATAATTATGCTGCCCAACATCATTTTAGCCCAACGCACAAACCTCACAAAAAAACCTAAAGAGCTAAAATCCCCCGCCTTTTTAAATGATATTAGTATTAATTTCCGATAAGTAGTTTTTATTGCTACTTTTAGGTAAATTTTACTATAGTGAAAGCAAAGGAATATATTAAGCATCTATTATCTATAGAGAACTATTCATTTTCTCTTGAAGAAGTAACAAAAAATACTGATGGACAAGGTACTTCACTAAAATTTGAACTCGCCAGATTAATAGAAAAACGAGAAATTTTAAACTTTAGAAAAGGCTTCTATTTAATTATACCTCCAAGATATTCCAAACAAGGGAAAATCCCAATTCAATTATATGCCGACAAGCTTTTCAAGAGCCTGAATCGCAACTACTATTTAGGCTTCTATACTGCAGCTAAATTTCATGGAGCAAGTCATCAACAATCCCAACAGGAATATGTAATGACGGAAAAACCAAAATTGAGTGATATTCAAAAAAAAGAGTTGAATACTCGGTTTTTCACGGCTTCTAAGTGGTCAAATAAAAATATTCAAGAGAAAAAGTCAGATGCAGGAATTTTCAAAATTTCAAGTCCTGCCCTAACAGCAGTTGACTTATTACATCATCAATCCAAATTAGGAGGAATAAATAGAATGTTGGCAGTTTTTGAAGAACTATCAGAAGAGATTAATCAAAATGATATACAAAACCTATTAACATGGTATCCTCATAAAAGCTCATTACAAAGGCTTGGATTTATACTTGAAAAACTAGAAGTGGAAGAGAAATTAACAGAACCCATTTTGAAACACCTAAAGACAAATAAATATTTCCCTGTATTGCTTTCCCCCAAGACAAATAAAAAGGCTGGAGCTGCAAATAACCAATGGAAAGTAGACATAAATATTAAATTGGAAAGCGATTTATGATTCCAAAACCAGACATAGCACAATGGCAGAACCATGCTCCATGGAAGGAGTTTTCCCAAGTAGAACAAGACCTAGTTATAAGCCGAACATTAGTGGAAATTTTCTCAGACGATTTTCTAAAAGAGAATCTTGCTTTTAGAGGAGGTACAGCATTACACAAACTATACTTACACCCCGCCCCAAGATATTCTGAGGATATTGACTTAGTTCAAATACAACCTGGCCCTATTAAACCAATTATGAAACGGATTGGTGAAGTAGTTACCTTCTTTGAAGAAAATAGAAAAACCAAAATTGGAGGACATGGAGCTAAGGCTTTATACCGATTTGCTTCGGAGTACGAAGAAATCAGAATGAGACTAAAACTAGAAATCAATTGTAAAGAACATTTCAATGTATTGGATTGGGTCAATTTTCCTTTTGAGGTAGATAGTGAATGGTTTTCGGGAAAAGCGGAAGTAAGAACTTACAGCATAAACGAACTCTTAGGAACAAAATTGAGAGCTCTTTACCAACGAAGTAAAGGGCGAGATTTGTTTGATTTGGATTATTCCAGATTAAATATCGAATTGGACTTAGAACAAATCATTCAATGCTTCAATGAATATATTTCATTCGCTACAGGCAATAGGCCTCCGAGTAAAAAAGAATTTCTAATGAATATTCAAGAGAAGGAAAATGATGTTGATTTTACCAGAGATATGGAAGCCCTCCTGAGACCTGAAATAGAGTACAATCAAGAGAAAGCTTTTGAATGGCTGAAAAATGAACTGATAGAAAAAATGTAATTCCAAAGACATGCAAATAGATATCAAAGGAAAAATAAACGAAAAGAGGCTTGCCTTCAGCAATACACTTGAAACTATAGTTAATTCAATTCAGATAATTTTAATTCCTTTAACTTTGCTCATTCCACTAACAAAAAGGAGGTAAAGGGGTTGGTCGCTTTACATGGTTAAGAGCGTTCCAAAAAGCAGAAATAGAAAGTCGTTTCAAGGAAAACGATGAGTGGAGCTTACGTAAATTTAACTTTGAACCTACAAAAAGGGAATTGAGAAGCACAATATAGAATTAGTCAATACCAGTGAAGAGAGGTATACAATCGTCACACTCAAAGGATTAAAAGAAGATTATCGTAAGTGGTGCAACAATAAAGCTGAAGATATTGCATAATCCGGGTTTAAAAATCATTGAACATACTTTTATTTATTTTCTAAATGATAATTGCCCTCGCATTCTTTTGAATGATTTGGGAAATCAAATAGATGTAAATGACCTATTTCAATTATTTACTAGTGGGCAGGTCAATTCGAAAAAGCTTAAAATAAGAGATAAGTAATACTCAATCTTCATTTTTCATACTCAATTCAATAATTAGCTGAGAAAGTTTTACAAAAAGGCTAATAGCATTATTATAATTTTTGTTTATATTTAATCGTTCCGTTTATTCGCAATATTTAATGGATAAGCGGCATAATGATCAAAATATGTATAACACGCACAAATAGTGTATGTTATATCTCATTAGCAACAAAACTAAAAATTATGAATAAAATTCTATTCTTCTTATTGTTTGGCTTCTTACTTATATCCAATAAATCTATTTCTCAAGTTAACCAGCCAGAACACAAATTTGATCTAGAACAATCAAAAAAAATACTCGAGGAAGAAATCAATAAAATATTAAGAGAAACCGGCATACCCTCTGTTTCTCTATCTCTGATTAAAGGCGATACCATTATTTGGTCAGAGGCATTCGGGTTTGCGAATGTCAAGAAAAAAGTTCCTGCAACCAGCTCTACTGTATATAGCACTGGTTCAAATTTCAAATTCGTCACAGCAACTGCCATAATGCAATTAGCAGAAGCTGGTAAATTGGACATTGATGATCCTATAAACAAATATTTAGTGGAATCACCAATTACGGATCTTTCAAATGATGGAACACCCGTTACATTTCGTCATTTGTTAAGTAACCATTCAGGATTAACTGGGCCAATTGAGATTATTCCAGTATGGGAAAGAAAACTACCTAAAACACTAGAAAAGCTCGCTTCTGAAATAAGTGCTGAAGAACCACCAGGGATAAATTTCAAATACTGTAATCATTGTTATGCTCTTGCAGGATTGATAATTGAAAAAGTGTCAGAAATGTCTTATCAAGATTATATAGTGGATAATATTCTAATACCACTTCAAATTGAATCTAAAGGTCCAATTGTACCCACTCCAAGTATGATAGAGGAGCTAGCTTTACCATATTCTTTAGAAAACAATCAATCTATACCCGAGTATCAATCTCGTTTTGACGTATATCCTGCAGGCGATGTTTATTTGACCTGCCCAGAAATGGCTAATTTTTATATTGCCCAATTGAATCAAGGCTCTTTTGATGGTCAATCTATCTTAAACTCACAGTCTGTGACCAAGATGCAGGAACCACAGTTTGAAAGCACCTATGGTTTTGGTATTGGACTAATTATAAATGATAGTGCAAAGTATTTAACACATACAGGTGGGGTTCCTGGGTTTTCTACTTTTTTTAAAGCAGAAACAACCTCAAAAATTGGAGTATACATTGCCGCAAATGCTGGTGGAACTCAAAACGTATTGGGTGCAATTGGAAACCTTGCCTTGAAAATCTTAAATAGTGATGACGAAATTGATCCCTTACCCTCATTTGCCAAAAAGGAATTTGAAGAAATACAATTAACTGAGGAGATTCTGAAAAAATATACAGGAAAATACCAATTGGCTCAAGAATTTTTCATTTCAGTAACACAAGAAGATTCGCATCTTTACGGGCAAGCTACAGGACAAGAAAAATTTGAGTTATTCGCCTATGAGGAAGATAAGTTTTTCTTTAAAGTAGTTTATGCTCAAGTAAAATTCAACACTGAAAATGGAAAAATAACAGGCCTTACATTAATTCAAAATGGAAAAACGGAAGGGGAAAAGATTGAATAAAACGAGATATAACAACGGCTAAAATTGCATATGGCGGTTAGTGCGTGATGGAAATTTTGTAGGTTTTTAGTTAGTCCGCCATTAAGTATTTACTTTTAAATTTAAACAAGGCTAAGTGCTGTACGAAAGGTTAGTGTTATTTTGCTGCCCTACGCATTTTAGCCCAGCGGTGCTTAATTCGTTCTTTTTCGAGCGGGAAAATAATTACCACAGGTAACGTTTTTAAGAGGAATTTACCGAAATTGTAGTATGATTAAAAAGTGTATTTAAAGCTCAATTTCGAACATTTTAAAAAACGTTACTTACGATACAAGACAAAGAAATGACACTTGAAGATTTAGGATATAACATAGGTTTTGAAAACTACCGAATAGAGCAAAAGCTTGATTCATTAGAAGTTGGACGAGTTGTATCAGAACACAAAGAAAGATACTTTGTAAAAACTACCGAAAAAGAGTATGAAGCAGAGATAATCGGAAATTTAAGATTTTCTGCTCATAATAGGTCTGATTTTCCTGCTGTTGGTGACTGGGTTGCGATTTCTGAATATGATGACAATAAAGCACTTATTCATTCTGTCTTTCCAAGAGAAACTAGTATTGAAAGACAAGCAGTTGGAAAACAGGGAGAGAAACAAATCATAGCAACAAATATTGATTATGCTTTTATTGTACAAGCGGTTGACAGGGATTTTAATATTAATCGAATAGAAAGATACTTGGCCATTTGTTATACATCAAATGTAGTACCGATTATCATTCTCAATAAAATAGACTTAATAGATGATACAGAAATAACAGCGTTGGTTTCTAAAGTTAAAGAACGAGTAAAGCAAGTACCTGTAATTACAATAAGTAATGAAACCCTAAATGGTATTGAAAAACTCAAAGAGAATATCAAAAAAGGAAAAACTTACTGCTTGTTAGGTTCATCGGGAGTAGGAAAATCAACTCTTTTGAACAACCTTTCAGGTAAACAATTAATGAAAACTAATGCCATTAGTGCAAGTACAAACAAAGGGCGACATATTACAAGCCATAGGGAATTGTTAGTTCTTGAGAATAGCGGAATTCTAATTGACAACCCAGGAATGAGAGAAGTTGGGATTGCGGATTCAACAGAAGGATTGGAGATGACATTTGAAGCAATAATTGAACTATCCAGAGGCTGTAAATTCAAGGATTGTACACATACTTCAGAAATTGACTGTGCTGTTTTAGCAGCAGTTGACAGAGGAGAAATTGAAGAAAGCTTTTATGATAACTTTCTAAAAATGGAACGTGAAAAAGAGCATTTTGAATCGACAGTTGTAGAAAGACGTAAAAAGGATAAAGATTTAGGAAAAATGATTAAACACTTTAAGAATACTAAAAAATCAAATAAGTACTAAGCACAACAACACCTATGAATGAGTGGGGTTTTATCAGTAACGAAAGTTCGGTGGCACTTGGTAATTCCGCCACTTTTTGTTTTTTTGAAAAACACTAGCTTTCTCCTACATTTAATGTTTTTAGGAGAAAATTTGGGAAACTTTTGTGTGACTGGAGTACTTTCAGCCAGTGAATTGTGTACAGGCTTAAGCGATGGCAGCAGATACTTCAATTCTTCTCACGAGCGAAATTATTTTGGAGGTATTAAAGTTCATTTTAATAAATACTAGAATTTATTTACCAATAGTTCCAATGTAAACAACTTAGGTTTACATTGGAACTATTGAATTAATTAAAAAAAGGGGGGCAATAATTTCTGTATTTATTATTTTCTCTTTTTTATAAAATCATCCATTTTGGCATCTTGTTCTTTTTGTAACTCTGCAACTAAATCTGCTCCCATGGGTGGATTTACAACTTTGTGTAATTCATCAATCGTTTTAAAACCTGGGTCGTTATCCGAATTGTAAGATTCCGATTTATAAGCTCCAAGATTACCTGCTCTTATCGGAAATTTCTTTTTAACTCCTTTTTTGGGATCATTTATATATTCGGATGCTATAACATGTAAATTAACTGATAGGGCAGCTGAGTATTTGCCACCTGCTAGTGTATAATCATATAATGGAGACACGCTGTATTCTATAACCATTTTGTATTTAGTAGTTGCCCAATCATCTATGTTACCAAACTTACTTTCTTTGTATGGAATAGTTTTCATATCAACAGCTTCAAATATATCGGTATTAAAAGATTCATTCATTGCTGCAATAAAGCTTTCTAAAAGAGGGGCAAAGTCATCTTTCATTGATGGTAAGTCGCCCTTTAGTGTTATCTGAGTAATTAAAGAAGAAGTGGATCCTGTTTGTACAGGTTGTGGCTTGGTTGTAATTGGTTCTGACCTTAAAATTACAGCCACTTTAAATCCATTGCTTTTATATCTTTCAAGTTTGGAAGTAAAAGTTTCTTTTTTTGCCGGAACATTATCTATATCAGATGCTACATCTGGTCCTGCAGAAGTTGGTCGTCCTTCAAAAGGGTCAGATTGTGAAAATGCAGCTGATACCAATAGACATAATACAAATACTAATAAATTTTTGGTTTTCATGTCAGTGAGGTTTAATTATTAAAATCATAACATACTTAATATAAAGTACATAAAATAATTATATTATGTATGTGATTTTTTGTGAATGGATACTATTCCTTTGTGAAGGGTATTGTTTTTTTGGTGATTAACCCCGTATTATGTAATAGATCCTCTTTTGTAAAATGTCGGTTAAATTAAGTTATGCACTATAATCACACACACGAATTGGATGCTATGTGTCTTTTGAAACCTCTTTATATTCGTAATCAGGGTAATATTTTTTAAAACAGTCGGGACACATCCCATGACTAAAGTTTGCCTCGGAATGTTTATTAATATAGGATTCCATTTTTGTCCATGATCCTTCAGTATCTTTAACTTTTTTACATGATGAGCATGTGGTGAGTAATCCACGTAGTATTTTTATTTCTTTTTGGGTTTCTTTTATGATTTTAATAGATAGTATTGTTGTAACCCATATAGCAAATAATGCAAGAAAACGATTTGATAAAACTTTCCACAACTCTCCTCCTTCTGGAGAATAAAAATACCCGATTATCACTAATAAGGAGCAAAAAATAGCAATATTAATAATGTATTTTATTTTTTTAGATCTTAATACTATAAGTACTGTTGCAATATAGGGAACACCACTTGCAACACCCAGAGGTAAAGCTAAATCAATAAAAAACACAATAATACTATAAATTATACCAGTAATAAGGTGTTTTAATTGAAATTTCAAAACACTAACCAGCAAAAAAGATTTAAGTGACTGTTTTTTGGGTTTCACAAATAAATATATTTCTGTAAATATAGGTATTTTGCTACTTTAACCACCCATTCATTACTTTTAACAACTCATCAGCTCCAGGCTTTTCTTCTTCACGATCAATAAAACTCATAATTTTGGTAGGAACACCATTTTTATTAACGATTTCTAAATCAAGTGTGTATTCTTTTGTTCCTTTTTCGAAAGGCGTGGCATACGCATATGATTCCTCCTGCGAGTATCTAAATTCTTTAATTTCTGATAAATAAATACCATTAATTCTGTTGGCTACTAAATCAAAGGTCACTTTTTTAGGCTTGTTTTTTACCATCCTCACAATAGGGATTAATAAAAACAAAATGAATAAAATCCCTATTTCATAATTACCCAAGAAAGCTACAGGAAAACCAGTTAATCCAATTATAATCATTATCACATTTTGCCATACAGTGGAATAATTTTTATCCATTACTGTAAAAATCTGATCTTTAACTTTAATGCTATAATTGTAACTTTTTAAAAACTCGATGGTGGTTTTATCAAATGTTTGCATCCTAGTAGATTTAAACTGCGATTATCCTTTCAAAAAACTGATAGGATATAATTAATTACTTACTGGTGCTACGCAAAACTATCCAACCTGTCAGGTTGACAAATTAATTATTGATTACGTAACACCAGATAATTACTAATAACCTGCCGTACCTCCGTCTTTACTGCTTGAGTCTGAATATCCAGACAAAATATTATTTTCTAAATCTATATATATTCCCATTATTGATTTCCATTCTCTTGTAGACATCATTAATTCATGCCCCATATTTTCCAATAAATTTAATGTATTTGGAGAGAGTGTCCATTGCTGGTAGCGTATTTTATCTGGTAGCCATTGATGGTGGATCATAGGTGACTCTATAGCTGTAGCAATATCCATTTTATGATCTATCACATTCACTACCGTTTGTAAAACAGAATTTATAATAGTTCTTCCCCCTGGTGAACCAACAACCAGTACTGGGCGACCATCTTTAGCTATTATAGTTGGTGTCATACTCGAAAGCATTCGCTTTTCAGGTACAATTAAGTTAGGGTACGTTCCTATTTGTCCATTGCTATTGGTTTTTCCAGGAACAGGATTAAAGTCTCCCATCTCATTATTAAAAATAAACCCAAGATCCTCTGAAAATATTCTGGAACCATAAGCATACTCTAGGGTATAAGTAAGTGATACTGCATTGCCATTGGCATCTGCTACTGATAAATGAGTAGTGTTGTCCCCTTCAAACATATGGTTAAATTTGGAGCTATCACTTACACTAGCTTTATCCATATTTATGCTTTTTGCTAAAGTGTTAGCATGCTGTTTTGACAATAATTGATTGAGAGGTAAATCTGGATTAAAATCAGGATCACCAACATGTTCAGCTCGGTCAGCAAAAGCTCTTCTCATCACCTCACTAAGTAGATGATAATATGAGGCAGAATTATATCCAATTTTATTCAAGTCAAAATTTTCTAACATGTTGAGCATTTCTATTATTGCCACACCTCCAGAGCTTGGTGGAGCCATGGAATACACATCAAACCCTCGATAGTTACCAACAACAGGCTTTCGTTCTATGGCAGTATATTTACTCAAATCTTCCTTAGTAATTATGCCGCCATTATCTTTCATGAATTTAGCCAACTTTTTTGCAGTCTCTCCTTTATAAAA
The DNA here is from genome assembly GCA_029881895.1 of Cyclobacteriaceae bacterium. Taxonomy (GTDB): domain Bacteria; phylum Bacteroidota; class Bacteroidia; order Cytophagales; family Cyclobacteriaceae; genus JAOUKH01. Next base: position 13,717 of record JAOULS010000020.1, read on the forward strand.
CCCATCTTGACCTTTGTCTCTTATTCGTTCTAATGTTTTACCAAGGGCAGGCTGTTTCCAAATCTCACCAGGGTTTACAATTTCTCCATGTTCATTACGAAAATAGTTTAACAAGCCTTTGTAGGCTACATTGTTTTTTTCAAATCGTTGTGCATGATGATATAGTGTCCATGTAAATTCAAATCCTTCGTTAGCTAAATTAACAGCAGGTTGTACAAGATCATTCCAAGGTAATGATCCATATTTTTTATGAGCCATGAATAGTCCTGCTACCGTGCCAGGCACTCCTACAGCTAGTGTATTCAAGTGATTCAAGTTTTTTATCAATTCACCATTTTCATCTAAATACATTTTATCATGTGCAGCTAGTGGTGCTTTTTCACGAAAATCTATGGTAGTAACATTTCCTTCATCATTCATAAAGACCAAAAACCCTCCACCACCAATATTTCCTGCAGTAGGCCAGGTTACTGCCATTGAAAAAGCAGTAGCAATAGCAGCATCTACAGCATTTCCTCCTTTTTTTAATACCTCTGTACCAATTTTAGAAGCGATCATGGAAGATGAAGAAACCATGCCGTTTTTTGCATATACTTGGCTATAACTGGGGGAGATTAATAATGAAACCGCACAAAGTGCAGTAAATATTGATATTATCCTTTGTTTGTAAGTTAATTTCATGCAAATAATTTTTTGAGTATGGATGTAATTTATAAAATTTCATCTGCATTCAAAGATGTTATAATTTAAAATCCAATCATTACCTTTACCCTATGAGTAAACCTGAAAAAAAATTATTCCTACTTGATGCCTTTGCATTAATTTTTAGAGCACATTTTGCATTTAGTAAAAACCCACGAATAAACTCGAAAGGGCTTAATACAGGGGTAATGTTTGGTTTCACCAATGCCCTGCTTGAAATTATCAACAAACAAAAACCTACGCATATAGCTGTTGCTTTTGATGTTTCTGGACCAACCTTTAGGCATGAGCAATTTCCTGATTATAAAGCGCACCGAGATGAAACTCCAGAAGACATAAAGGTAGGAACACCTATTGTAAAAGATATTGTAAAAGCTTTTAACATTCCTGTATTGGAATTACAAGGTTTTGAGGCCGATGATATAATTGGAACCTTTGCCAAAAAAGCTTCTAAAGAGGGTTTTGAGGTGTTTATGATGACACCAGACAAAGATTTTGCTCAATTAGTTGAAGAAAATGTGTATTTGTATAAACCAGCTTTTATGGGCAATGGAGTTGATATTTTGGGTGTACCTGAAGTATTAGCCAAGTGGGATATTGAACGTATCGATCAGATAAGAGACTTTCTTGGTTTGCAGGGTGATGCTGCAGATAACATTCCTGGAATTCCAGGCATAGGCGCAAAAACTGCCGTAAAGCTTTTAAAACAATATGGAACAGTTGAAAATTTAATTGCCAATAGTCATGAATTAAAAGGTAAACAAAAAGAGAATGTTGAGAACTTTGGAGAACAGGGAATTTTGTCGAAAGAACTCGCTACAATTGATATAAATGTACCCTTAGATTTCGATGAGAAAGCATTAAAATATGATGGGCCTAATGAGGAAAAGGTTAAATCACTTTTTGAAGAGTTAGAGTTTAAGAATATGCTTAAACGGGTGTTTGGAGAAGAAACTGTTGCTAAGCCAGCGAAATCTACGAAAGCAGCACAATCGCAATTATCAATGTTTGGAGGTGCTTCCACTTCAGATAAAAATCAAACCGAAGAAGCACCAGTTGTAAATGAAAAAGATAACATAGGAACAGTAGAGCATGATTATCAGCTTATTGATACCCCTGAACTAAGAAAAGAGCTAATTCACTTTCTCTCATTACAAAAAGAATTCTGCTTTGATACTGAAACCACGGATATTGATGCCGTTGAAGCTGACCTTGTAGGAATAGCATTCTCATATTTTAAAGGCGAAGCGTATTATGTACCCATTCCCGAAGATCAAAAAGAGGCACAAAGCATTATCAGTGAGTTTAAAACAGTGCTTGAAAATGACAACATTCTCAAAATTGGACAAAACATAAAGTATGATATTTTAGTATTGAAGAAATATGAGATCAATGTAGCAGGTCCAATTTTCGATACAATGTTGGCACACTATCTTATTGAGCCTGAGCAAAAGCATAACATGGATGCATTGGCCGACCTGTATCTAAATTACATACCTGTATCTATCACCACGCTTATTGGTGCAAAGGAAAAAAAGCAAGGAAATATGCGTGATGTTAGTCCTGTTGAGGTAGCTGAATATGCTGGAGAAGATGCGGATATCACATTACAATTAAAACATAAAATTAGTGCCGAAATAGAGCAAGAAGGATTGCATAAATTGCTTTTTGAAGTGGAACAGCCTTTAGTACATGTTTTGGCACACATGGAATACCAAGGTATACGTTTGGATGAGGAGGTATTAAAAGGAATGTCCAATGAGTTATTGGAAGAAAGCCTGAAGACACAGGATGAAATATACAAATTGGCAGGGCAGGAGTTCAATATCGCCTCTCCAAAACAATTAGGAGAAGTGTTATTCGACCATATGAAATTGGTAGAGAAACCTAAAAAGACCAAAACGGGTCAATATGCTACTGGAGAAGAAATTCTTTCTAAGCTCGCTAATGAACATGAAATTGTAGATAAAATTTTAACTTTTCGTGAATATCAAAAACTAAAATCCACATATGTGGATGCTTTACCTACTATGGTAAGCCCACGAGATGGTCGTATTCATACTAGCTACAGTCAGGCTGTGGCTGCTACTGGTCGTTTGAGTTCTATTAATCCCAACTTGCAAAACATCCCTATACGTACGCAAAAGGGGCGAGAAATACGTAAAGCATTTGTGCCTACAGATGAGAATCACATTTTAATGGCTGCTGATTATTCACAAATTGAGCTTCGGATTATGGCTGATTTTGCTCAGGATGAGCACATGATTGAAGCGTTTAAAAACGGGAGGGACATTCATGCCACTACAGCAGCTAAAATATTTAAAGTGCCATTGGAAGAGGTAGATAGTGACATGCGTAGAAAAGCCAAAACGGCTAACTTCGGTATTATTTATGGCATTTCAGCATTCGGGTTATCTCAACGATTGAATATCCCCAGAGGTGAAGCTACTGAAATTATTGAATCCTACTTTGCCGAGTTTCCATCTGTAAAAAAATACATGGACAAAACGGTTAACGATGCTAAGGAAAATGAATACGTTGAAACCATAATGGGACGAAAACGCTATTTACGAACCATCAACTCTGGGAATGCAACGGATAGGGGGTTTGCGGAGCGTAATGCTATTAACGCACCCATTCAGGGTAGCGCTGCCGATATCATCAAAATAGCGATGATCAATATTCACGATTGGATGATGAAGGAACAGTTGAAATCAAAGATGATCCTTCAGGTACATGATGAATTGGTGTTTGATGTGCATAAAGAGGAGAAAGAACTGATTGAGAAAAATGTGGTGAAATTAATGAATTCGGCATCTCCATTACAAAGTGTACCCATGGAAGTGGAGGCAGGCTTTGGAAACAATTGGTTGGAGGCGCATTGATAAAATAAAAACATTCAATCTTCATTTTTCATATCAATTCAATAACTAGCTGAGAAAGCTTTATAAAAAACATAATAGTATTATTATATTTTTTATTTATATTTAATATATCCGTTTATTCGTTATACTTGATAAGTAAGTGTCATAATGTCGATATAATTGTATAACACGCACTAAAGTGCATGTTATTAGTATGTTCTCTGCAAGCCTAGATTAGTGTACTCAACAATGACAGTAGAAAATGTAAACTCAGCGATAGCACAACTAGAAGCAATAAATCCGATTGAAGAGTATGCATATGAAAAAGCAATCTTGGCATATCTGACAATAAAAAAATTGCCAGTACTTCTTTCTGACATTCCAGAAGGAACAATTGTTTTTCGAACAAGAACACACGAAATTGACAACTTGTTTACTACCGTTTCAGGTATCTCAATATCGCCTAATGAATTTGTAGTTAATTTTGCAAGATGTAATCGTCCATTTCAATCCAAATTTTATTGTTCGGAGAATCGACCAACTTCCTTCATGGAATTGGTGGAAAATTGGGCTGACACAAAACAATTTGGAGAAAAGGTTTATGTGACAATTAGTAGATGGGAACTTAAAAAAAAACTAACCAGTATTTTTATTACCACTCCCGACAGAGAAAAGAGAATTTCTGAATTTGATATACATTATGGATCTGTAATGGAATCATTTATTAAAAAATGTGAACCTGAAATAAGGGATGCTACTATAATATTCTACCGATATTTATTTGGCAAATTTAGAAAGCCTGCCAAGGACGATCCTAAAACATATATTATTACAACTGCATACTGTAACCTTGCTCTCTCGCATTCAAAGGGGCAAGCAAGTGGCATATATTATCCTAGTGTTCCATTTGGCGGACAAGGCGTGAACTTTGCAATCAATTCTAATTTTGCAACTTCTGAAAACATGGAATTGACAAATATATTAAGAAATGAAATGAGCATAAGTGAAAACACCAATGGCATGCATTCATTTACTGAAACAGGAAGGCAAGAGGCAATCTCATTTGATATCATTAACGACATTATTGAATGGTAAGTTGGAATTAAATGAAAGCCAGCAGAGAACATTGGCTAAACTTGCATAGGGCGGTTAGTGCGGAACGAAAATTTTGTGAGTTTTTAGTAAGTCCGCCATTAAGTCTCTATTTTTAAATTTAAACATGGCTAAGTGCTGTACGAAAGGTTAGTGTTTTTCTACTGCCCTACGACAATTTAGCCCAGCGTTAGCCACTATTTTAACAAAATTAAACTCTGTACCACCATACTAACCATTTTCCTTCTGTGGAGTTGCGGCCAAGAAAAAAAAAGACAAATTGACAATCTAAATACGTTGACAAATCAGGACAGTAAAAAAGTCACACAGACCATAGGCAAAGAGGAGGAAAAGGATTCCGTTGTTGAGCAATGGTTTGAACCAATGTTACTTGATACAACTCTCAATTTTTCTAATAATGTATATTTAACGTTGAAGCACTCTGATTCGATATTTTATAACGAGTATTTCCTTGACTCCAAAATCATTGACTCTCTAACCAAACCACACAATAACCGTCACATCGAAGCCCTAGAAATAGAAAGATATCTTCTCAAAACACAAAGTAACCATGTAAAAAGAGACTCAAGTGGACTACATGTAAAACTTAAGCATGGAGATTGGCGATTGTTGTCTCTTGACCCATTGGCAGATGAAGCTGATAACACTTTTGAATATTACTTCAGTGATATTGGGTTTTATTCGATTCGAGTACAATGGGGAGAAGGTAATGGTTACAAACTTATAAATCACATTGACGGCACAGAAACTAACCTTTTTGGTCGACCGTATTTTTCACCCGATGGACATTATGTAATATCGGTAAATATGGATTTTGAGGCGGGTTATAGTCAGAATGGATTTCAACTTTTCAGAAATGAAAATGGGAAGTTGAAACATTTGGGAAATTACGAGCCAAGTGAATGGGGACCTTATTCGGCAAAATGGATAGATAACTATAGACTAATTCTAAAAAACCAGACTTTTGACTTTAAAAATGTTAATATTGACTACCTTGACTTTTATGCAGAATTACGAATAAAAAAAAGTGGCTAACATTCGGTATATGAACATAGCGTCTTGCTTGGGTGCATTTCAGTTTGTACATTTATACTCAACGGGAAGTTTCATTTGCTACGGGTGGAATACGCAACGTTTTTTAACGTAGCGTTAGGTTTCATACTGCGTGTCTAAAATTTAAGATATTACTCTAGGATCAAAG
>JAOULS010000221.1 GCA_029881895.1 Cyclobacteriaceae bacterium
TACAATTGTTTATGATTTATGGGCTACTTCGGGTAGAGGCGATCATAGAGATGCAACTAAACGATTGGTAGTTGGGGTAGGTTCGGTTACTTTAAATTATGGTGGTACAAATCCTGCTGCGGCTGTTAAATCTTACAGTGCTAAAATATTAGCAGCACCTTTAGCTGATGGATCTTCTGAAACATTTATTTCATTAAGAGATGGGATGCTTTACACGATAAATCAAGGTGCAGAATATGCTGCTTTTTGGGACTTTGGTTATTATTATACAGGAACAGATGGTGCATCTTTAGTATCTACTAGCACTTATGAAACGGCATTTCCTTTTGTAGATGTAGATGGAATAGCTGGAACTACTGAACTAAATAATGCTTACTTTGCAAAATCTACAACTTTAACTGCCACTGAATTTGCTGCAATTTCAGTATCTGGTGATTTAGATTCAATTACAACTCCTGCTAGTCAAAAAGTTAACAATTTAGTTGCGGGCGATATTATTGAGTTTGTTGATAATTATGGAAAGAAGGGGGTGATAAAGGTTGTTGAAGTTGTTGGTACCTTCAACCAAGGTGATTACATCAAAATTGACATCAAAGTTCAGCCATAATCTGAACTTGCATTACTTTAAAAAACCTCTACTGATTATCAGTAGAGGTTTTTTTAATTATATGGAAAGAGGGAATTTTGAATATATCTGGAATCGAATTCATATTTACTAAAGAAAACTCTTACTTTTTTCTGCTGCTGCTTCCATCATTTTATTTGCCTTTTCTTTTCCTAAATAGCTATCAATAATGTAGTGTGCAACATATAGCAATGGGGTTATTGCCAGTGCTATCACAAATTTATATATGTAATTAATTATGCCTACAGAAACTACTTGAGTTATGTTCCATTTTGAACCTTCTGGAGCTAACAAGTAGAATGCTATAAATAAAACTACAAAGCTATCTACTAGCTGAGAAACTAAAGTAGAACCAGTAGCTCTTAGCCATAATTTTTTATTTCCAGTAATTTTTCGAAGCTTATGAAATACAAATACGTCTAATAACTGACCGATTAAAAAAGCAACTAATGAACCAATAATTATTCCTGCCCCCTGCCGAAATAATTTATTAAATGCATAGTTAACATTAAACGAATTCCCTTGATCGTCAATATTATTTACTTCTAACCAAAAATTAGCTGGAGATAATAAGGTAACAATCCAAATAACTATAAATACGTATGAAATAAAGGCCGCAGTTAAGTAGCTAATTTTTTTAACACCTTGTTTCCCAAAATATTCATTTATTATATCGGTTGTGATGAATACAATTGGCCAAATTATTACTCCTGCCGTAAGGTTAAAATCTAGTGCAGTTTTGTTAAACAAAGGGATTTGTGCAGGGTCAAATCCTAAAGTATTTTCTAATGAAAATATTTTCACTCCAATGATTTCTGCAATTAATGCATTGGTAATAAAAATACCACTCAATACAATGAAAAGATTTGCTCGTTTACTTTTTAGAATATTCATTATTCATCAATTATATAAGTTTCACCTTCAATTGCTAGTAAAGTGTTTTTAAAACATTTATCAGCTTCATTCTTAAAAGGAGTAATATCTTTATAACGAGCAGAGTAGTGTCCAATTATTAGTTGTTCAGCATTGGCTTTTTTGGCAATGGTAGCTGCTTGAAGTGCTGTTGAATGGTAAGTGTTGGAAGCCTTAAGTTCATCTTCTTCTAAAAATGTAGCTTCGTGATAAATCAATGATACATTTTTTATATCACTTAAAAAGCTTTCGCTATAACGGGTATCCGAACAATAGGCATAAGATCTAGATTTTTTTGGAGGTAGTGTTAATTCTATATTTTTATTGGTCACGTTTCCTTGCTCATCTAATATGTCTTCACCTCTTTTTAAACAACCAATGTTAGTCAATGATAAATTTTCAGGAAGCTTCTCTTTTATAAGTCGCCTAGGTTTCTTTTTTTCTTTAAAAAGAAACCCTGTGCATGGAATTCTATGATCTAAAGGAAAAGAACTAACTGTGAGGTGTCCATTTTCAAAAATAACTTCTGTGGTGGAGGAATTTGTTTTCTTGAAAATGATATTGTAATTAAGAGTAGTATGAGAATATTTTAGCTGTGTAGTAATTATTTCTTGTAACCCATTAGGTCCGTATAAATATAAATTTTTAGTTCTTTTTAACAGGTGCATGGATTTCAATAAACCAACTAATCCTAAATAATGATCTCCATGAAGATGACTTATAAAAATATAGTCTATTTTAAAATGTTTTATTTTGAAATGTGAAAGCTGCATTTGTGTGCCTTCTCCACAATCAATCAAAAAAGTACATTTTCCTGCTTCCAACACTTGTGAAGTGTGATTTCGACCATAAGCAGGTAAAGCTGAATTAGAACCTAATATAGTAAGTCGAAAGGTCAAATAGGTTTAATGGTTACTTCCTTCCCCTTCGTTTGCAATAATTGCGTCAATAGCCTCTTCAATTGTAGGTAGTATATTTAGTACACTGTCAAGCTGAGATATTTTTATCAATTTGGAAGTATGATCTGATAAGCGAGCTAAAACAAACATACCTCCATCTTCCTGTACGATTCGATTACCCACTAACAGTGCACTAAGCCCAGAGGAGTCAGTATACTTTACTTCATTCAAATCAAGAATAATATTTTTCACACCTTCTGCATGAAGAGTGATTAACTCTGATTTTAAATCTGGAGCTATATTAGCGTCCAATTTTTCTTCGTGTAAAGTAAGAGATAGAAATTTTTCTTGTTTATCGATTGTGTACTTCATGTGTTGTTTATTTCTCTAATTGAATTTGTTTGTTTTACAAATTACGCAAAAACTACTAATTAACTTACGGACTTTATAATGTTTTGTTCGATACGTTCCAGAATGTTTTGATGATTATGTTTTTGAAATTTTTCTCCAGTAAATTTTTCGTATAATTCTATATATCTATTCGAAATCATCATTAATACCTCTGGAGTCATTTCAGGGATAGATTGCCCTTCTTTGCCCTGAAAATTATTTTCAATTAGCCATTCTCTTACAAATTCTTTGGAAAGTTGTTTTTGTTTTTCTCCATTATCCTGACGTTGCTCATACCCCTTGGAGTAAAAATATCGTGATGAATCAGGAGTGTGAATTTCATCAATGAGATATATGTTGTCGTCTATTTTTCCGAATTCATATTTTGTATCTACTAATATTAATCCTTGTTGAGCAGCTAGTTTAGTGCCTCTAGCAAACAGTGCTCTTGTATATTCTTCTAATTTCAAATAATCTTTTTCAGAAACTAACCCTTGTTCTATTATTTCCTCTCTTGAAATATCTTCATCATGCCCCTCCATAGCTTTTGTGCTAGGAGTAATGATGGGAGAGGGAAGAGGATCGTTTTCCACAAGCCCTTCAGGTAAATCAACACCACATAAAGTTCTTTTTCCATCACGATATTCTCGCCATGCATGCCCAGCTAAATACCCGCGAATCACCATTTCAACTGCAAAAGCTTTACAATTTATTCCTACAGTTACGTTAGGATCAGGGACGTCTAGTACCCAGTTGGGTACAATGTCCTTTGTGGCGTTAAGGTTTTTAGCAGCAATCTGATTAAGAATTTGTCCTTTGTGAGGAATAGGTTCTGGTAAAATAACATCAAAAGCTGAAATTCTATCACTTGCCACCATAGCCATTTTATCATCAAAAAAATACACATCACGTACTTTTCCTCTATAGAAATTTGTTTGGCTAGGGAAATTAAAATTTGTTTCTTTTATGGCATTCATAGTAGGGCAAATTTAGAAAAGATTAAAGAATAAAGCGTACGTATATTCAGAATATTATGCCCTTATCGTTTTAATTTTCAACTCTTATGAGCTTACCATTTTTATAGGTCTCAGACTTAGCTTTTTCACCATTTTCATCAAAGTAAACCCATTCTCCAACCATTTTATTACCAGCATATCCTCCTTGTGTTTTTTTTAGCCCGTTTTGGTAATAACTGGTATAGTTGCCATGTTTTTGGTTAGATTTATAGAACTGAACACTTTCTAATTGTCCATTTTCAAAATAGGTTTTTAATTCACCTATTCTAATTCCTAATTTATAAATAGTTTCTGATAATAATTGTCCGTTATTATAATAGACTAGAACAGTTCCATTAAGTTTACCGTTTTCGTATGGTTCTTTTTTTTGAAGTTGCTTATTTTCAAAATAGAAAAACCAGACTTTAGAGGGTAGTTTATTTTGATATTCTTTTTCAAATTTTTTATTACCATTTTCATAAAATTCCGTGATTTTACTATCTCGTTCGTTATTGGAATATGTTGATTTTGTTAATATTTCCCCACTTTCGTAATATTCTGTATTTACTCCAGTTCTTACACCATTTCTGTATGTGAAATTATGTTTTATTGCTCCTGTAGAAAAATAAGCTTTATTAACACCATCAAGTTTTCCTTCTTTGTACTGTCCTTCAAGAATAAGATGCCCTTCGCTGTCATGAGTTTTGAATGAACCAGTTTTTGAGCCTGCCTCATGAAAAGATGATGTTTCTAATTGTCCGTTTTCAAAATAGGTTTTATAATTCCCATTAAGCATTCCATTGGTATAGTTTTCTTCTGTACGTAACTGCCCATTTTCAAAATAGGTTTTTGTGACCCCATGTTGTTTTTTGTTTTGGTATCTTACGTCTCTTTTAAGATTTCCGTTTTGATAATATTCTAATAGAAAACGATCGGGTTCTCCATTGATGAAATAGCTAATATTCTTTATTTTTCCATTAGGAAAATAAAGAATGAGACTATCGCTAAGTTGACCATTATGATAAGATGCTTTCTGTAGAATGGTACCATTGGGATTAAACACTTCAACTTTACCTTCTTGAATCCCTTGTTTATATGAAGTGTTACGTTGCAACTTTCCGTTAGCATAATATTCTATAAATTCCCCATTACCATTATTGAAAATCCCTTTGCCTTTGAGTGTCCCATTGTCATAGTATGATTTCCATTCTTGATTTTTTTGTCCTTCTACAAAATCACCTTCCATTTTAAGCGCACCATTATGATAAAAATATTGCCAATGACCATCAGGGGTATCGTTTTTGTAAACTGCTTCAATTTCAATATTGCCATTTTCATGGTA
>JAOULS010000021.1 GCA_029881895.1 Cyclobacteriaceae bacterium
TCAAAAAGGATTTTTTGGTGGATGGGGACAGTATATTGTATCCATTGGATTGTTACTTTTTGCATTTAGTACGGCAATTTCTTGGTCGTATTATGGCGATAGAGCCATGACCTTTTTGTTTGGCACAAAGTCAGTAGTATATTACCGTATCGTTTACGTTACAGCTTTCTTCTTTGCTTCTTTTGCTGACACTACTATTATATGGACACTTTCAGGAATTACGATAGCTCTTATGACACTACCTAACTTATTTGGGTTGATTTATTTAAGAAAAGAAGTTAAATCGACCATTGCTGAATATTGGGTGAGTTTCAAAAAAGAATGGCCTGATGAAAAAACACCTGAATAACATTAATTTGAGGGTAATTTTTAAGCTTTTATATAAAATGACAGTATTATTAGTAATAATGCTGTCATTTTCCTGTTGTGAACCAAGAGAAATAGCTGTAATAGATAAATCAATAACTTTCTATATAGGAAACACCTCTACTCACCAACTCCGAATAGATGCGATTTATAATTTTGAGGAGGACTATCCAATTGTGCTAAGAATTAACATAGCCCCTAATGACTCCATTCCAATCGCAACAGATAATGTGCCATTTGCATGGGGTAACAATAACACTGATTTTCAAAAATTTAAAGATACTGTTCCTGAGAGTGTAGAATTACATTTTGATAATTCCAAATTGCTTATTCTGTATCCGAATTCTGAAAACAGCATATATGATAAAGAAAACTATCATAAAGGTGAATCAAATAGTATTTACCAAGAAGCATACACTTATTATATAACCGAAGGACATTATAACAAGGCCAATTAATTACTTTATCTTTCTACTACCTCCTGCCCTTAAAATAAAGTCTGCTCCAAAAGCTTTTGCTGGAGTAGTATAGCCTGATTTAACTTTCCCTTCCAACACTCCTTCGGCACAAAGAAGTGCTGTAATAGCGGTCAGTTTATAACTCTCTGGTGTTTCTAACTCTGCTACTACTTCTTTCCCCTCTGCATTCATTACCTTTCCCCACAGATATGTCCTTAACGTTTCTCGTTTATTGATAGATGGCCCATCTATCTTTTTTCTCACTATTCGTTTTAAAATTATTTGTAATAGCCATGTTTTAATTAACCATCCAAATTTTGACGCTTTTTTCATCGCCTTTAGCATTTTTGGAGGCATTCCGGTATATACTTCAATGTTTGGAATACCAGTAGAATAAAATGCTGTAAAAACATCTCCCCAAGCAATCCCAACAGAAAGTCGTTCTTGCCCTCCATATTTTATTATTTTAGAAACACTTGCCGTTTTACTAGGTACGATTACACCCTCTTTTCGAACCGCACTTCCTTGATGAAACCGATTCAATACCGAGAGTGCCGTTCCTCTTGACAGTCCCGATTGGCTATCAAATGCCAATTCTAGGTGCGTAGCATCAGGAAGTTGCTCCTTTAAAAACACGGCAAGGCAATCTGTAGGCACTACATCAAACCCTGTTCCAGGTAATAAAGTTATTCCTGCTTTTTTTGCTTCTTTATCAAAACGACTTATATACTCAAACACGTCTATTTCGCCTGTAATATCAAGGTAATGAACTTTATTCCGCAAACATGCAGGTAATATATCTCTGATCGTTAACGAAAAGGGACCTGCACAGTTTAACAACAATTGTTTTCCGTTTAATGCCGTATCCCAAGCCTCTTGATTATTACAATCAAATGCATACCATTGCAAACCATATTGGTTTGCAATCACTTTAACTTTCTCTTCGTCTCTACCTCCTAAAACAGGACGATGACCCTTTTTAACAGCTAAATCAACAATGAGCTTACCGGTATATCCATAAGCACCATAGATAAATACATTTTCTTGTACCATGCTTTTTCTTTTATATGATAACTTTCAATTAACTCAAACTTTATTACATAATCTCCTAAATCCAATAAATAATTTTACCTTTGCGCCCTTAATTTCTCAACCATGAAGTACACATTTATAGATAAAGTCCAAGGAAGTATAAAAGATGACGTTTTTTCAGGACTAACAGTAGCCTTAGCATTAGTTCCAGAAGCGGTTGCTTTTGCATTTGTAGCCGGTATATCTCCTGTGGTCGGATTATATGGTGCTTTCATGATGGGGCTAGTCACTGCCGTTATTGGAGGCCGACCTGGCATGATTTCAGGAGCAACTGGTGCACTGGCTGTAGTAATGGTAAGTTTAGTGAAAGAAGGAAATGCCTTGGGTACAGAAGGCGAGATGCTTGGTCTTCAATATCTTTTTGCCACATTAGTCCTTACAGGAATCATTCAAGCCTCTGCTGGATTTTTTAAACTTGGAAAATTTGTTCGGATGATCCCTCATTCTGTAATGATGGGTTTTGTAAATGGATTGGCGATCGTTATTTTTCTTTCCCAACTTAGTATGTTTAAAGTAGACGGTGAATGGCTTTCGGGAACAACACTCTACACAATGCTAGGGTTAGTGATGCTCACAATGGGAATCATGTATTTTTTACCGATGCTTACTAAAAAAGTACCAGCAGCATTGATAGGAATTCTTGTCGTTTCATCAATTGTTATTTTTGGAGGAGTAGATACTGCAACCGTAAAAAGTTTTATCCAATCAGGAGGTGCAGATGGCATTAAGGCTGGACTGCCCACTTTTGGCATTCCAAACATCCCTTTCTCATTAGATTCGTTACTCTTTATTTTACCTTATGCCTTAATTTTAGCTGCTATAGGGTTGATAGAGTCATTAATGACATTAACCCTAATTGATGAATTAACAGAAACTCGTGGAAGTGCTAACCGAGAATCCATAGCGCAAGGTATTGCCAATTTCATAAATGGATTGTTTGGAGGAATGGGGGGCTGTGCTATGATTGGTCAGAGTATTATCAATATTAAATCAGGTGGTCGTGGAAGATTATCAGGAATAGTTGCCGCACTCGCTCTTCTTGCTTTTATTCTTTTCGGGTCTTCTTATATCGAAATGGTACCCATAGCAGCATTAGTGGGAGTAATGTTTATGGTAGTTATCGGCACCTTTGCTTGGAGTACTTTCAATATTTGGAATAAAGTTCCTATAGCTGATGTTATTGTTATCGCATTAGTTACCCTACTAACCGTTATGTTCGACTTAGCCATTGCCGTTATTGCAGGGGTTATTGTCTCGGCATTGGTTTTCTCGTGGGAGAATGCTAAACGTATTAGAGCTCGTAAACACATTGATGAACGAGGCATGAAACATTATGAGATTTTTGGCCCGTTATTTTTTGGGTCTACCACATTGTTTTCTTCAAAATTTGATGTAAAAGAAGACCCTAATGAAGTGATCATTGATTTCAAAGAGTCTAAAATAATGGATCAATCAGCCATTGAGGCGATTAATAAGCTAACCGAAAAGTATTTAAAAGAAGGGAAAAATATTCATTTACGACACTTAAGTAAAGACTGTATAAAGCTTATTAAAAAAGCCGAACAAATTTGCGAAGTAAACGTTTTGGAAGATCCTGACTATTTCGTGGCCATTGATAATTATAATGAAAAACTAAAAAAATAATAACGCTCCCTATCTTGTTAAAAACACGTTTCTACTCGTAACATAAAGAGTAATACCCTTTTATAGTAAGGCATGTAGTGAGTACGCTATTTTTTTACAGTAATTTGCGCTGTGTCTTTCCCAAATCATATCTATTTTTTATTTACTTTCATATTATGAAATATATACATGATATTAATTTGAAAGGGAAAGTAGCACTTGTAACAGGTGCTGCCAGAGGTATAGGTCGAGCTTGTTGTTTGGCCATGGCCGAAGTAGGAGCCGACATCGCTGTTGGTCTGCGCGACATCGACAAGGATAGTGGCTTAATCGATGAACTAAATGAATTAGGTGTCAACGTTCTGCCTGTGCAAATGGACGTGTCTGACAAAAAACAAATTGATGAGGCGGTAGCCCAAATCATCAGCCATTTCGGGAGAATTGACATTCTTGTTAACAATGCAGGCATCGCACCAGATAATTTAATTGAAAACTATACAGAGGAAGATTTTGACAAAACTATTGCGGTTAATTTAAAGGGAACTTTTTTTACTAGCCAAGCCGTAGGAAAACAAATGATTGAGCAAAATTCTGGTCGCATTATCAACCTGAGTTCTCAAGCTGGATTCATTGCTTTAGCAGAAGAATCGGTCTACTGTATGACTAAGGCAGGTATTTCGCACTTAACGAAATGTTTTGCCGCTGAATGGGCTAAATATAACATTAACGTAAATGCAGTAGCACCTACTTTTATTGAAACCCCAGGTACAGAACCTTGGCTAAATAAACCTGAATTTAAGAAGGACGTACTCTCCAAAATACTACTGAATAAAGTGGGGCAACCTATTGACGTAGCTAGTGCGGTAGCTTATTTGGCTTCCCCTGCTGGCGATATGATTACTGGATCGACAATGATGATTGATGGAGGATGGACGATTGTGTAAAGCAAACATATAACCCAATTTTCTTCACATGAACATTCTTGCCACCATTTTAATTGTCATTATTTTTATTGTAGTAGTAATTTCAAAATTCAAAATACATCCTTTTATTGTATTACTACTTTCTTCTGTCCTCACTGGTTTTTTAATTGGTCTTGACGGTAGCGAACTAATACAAAAAATAAATGAAGGTTTTGGAAAAACACTTTCCAGTATTGGAATCATAATTGCTTTTGGGTCTATTGTTGGTGTGTTTTTAGAAAAATCTGGAGGAACAGCTAAGATCGCAAAAGTAATACTAGAATTAATAGGTGAAAAAAAATCCCCGTTGGCAATGAACCTGACGGGGATTTTTGTCTCAATACCTGTTTATTGTGATTCTGGATTTGTCATTCTTTCTTCCCTCAACAAGGCATTAAGTAAAAAAACAGGAATCCCGTTAACAGTTTATGCTGTAGCATTATCTACAGGACTGTATGTCTCTCATGTTTTTATTCCCCCCACACCAGGGCCACTCGCAGCGGCAGCTGTATTAGGTGCGGATTTAGGACTAGTAATACTCTGGGGACTTGCATTGGCTATACCAGTAGCTTTTGTTGGATATTTATGGGGGAAACAGTTTGATACTGCGCTAGATATTGAAAAAACTGATGACAACATCTCTACAGAAAAATTACCAAACGAAGTTAACAAAAATTCTCTATACGTTTTTTTGCCAATATTTGTCCCAATCCTCCTTATTTCACTACAGTCGCTTGCGAATTACCCTTCTCAACTCTTTGGAAGTGGCATACTGTATAACCTTCTTCATTTCACAGGAAACCCCATAGTTGCCCTATTTATTGGCGTATTACTTGCCTCAAAATTAATTACTAAGAAAATAACTGTAGACACTCGTTTAGAATGGGTCTCTAATGCATTAAAAGAAGCTGGAATCATTATCTTAATTACAGGAGCGGGCGGTGCTTTCGGAAGCGTATTAAAAGCAGGCAACATTGGTCAAGTGTTAGCATCAGAACTATCCGATTTACAAGCAGGTATTTTTTTACCTTTTCTATTAGCTGCCATATTAAAAACAGCACAAGGATCATCTACAGTAGCCATTATAACCTCCGCTACTATTATAGCTCCCCTAATGAATTCATTGGGGTTACAAGATGATGTTTCTCGTGCCTTAACAGTACTTGCTATTGGAGCAGGTGCGATGACCGTTTCGCATATAAACGACAGCTATTTTTGGGTAGTATCTCAGTTTTCAGGTTTGGACACAAAATCGACCTTAAAAAGTCATACTATTGCCACTTTGCTTCAAGGCATTACTGCTATTTCTATTCTTTCAGTTATACAATTTATAATGAGTTAATAAAAACACTTTATCAATGACTATTGTAATTGCACCTGATTCATTCAAAGAATGCTTATCCGCCAAGGAGGTGGCTGCTTCTATCGCTTCAGGTGTTCAAACTGTTTTTCCTGCTGCAAAAATTATTCAAATTCCTTTATCTGATGGAGGAGAAGGGTTGTTAGATGCTTTAGCAGCACCCCTCCACGGAAAATTAATTTCAGTAGAGGTCAAAGACCCTATATTTCGTGCCATCAACGCTAAATACTGTATTTCTGGAGATGGCACTACTGCAATTATTGAAATGGCTACCGCCTCTGGGCTGGAATTACTTTTAGAAAATGAAAAAAATCCCCTTATCACTACCTCTTTTGGCGTAGGTCAATTGATCTTAGATGCATTGCAAAATAATTGCACTAAAATAATAGTAGGACTAGGAGGAAGTGCCACCAATGACGGAGGCATTGGTATGATTAGAGCATTGGGAGGTAAATTTTTAAATGATAAAAATGAAGAAATAGCTGAGGGAGGTGGTACAATTGGTGAACTTAGTCATATAGATTTTTCGAAATTAAACCCAAAAATAAAAACATGTAAGTTTATTGCTGCTTGCGATGTGTCCAACCCTCTAACGGGAGAAAAAGGAGCTTCTTTTACTTTTGGCACACAAAAAGGAGGTACAGAAGAAGATTTAATTAAGCTTGACTCTAATTTAAAACATTACGCTACTATACTAAATACTACTCTTGGGATAAATGTTGACACCATTAAAGGTGCTGGAGCAGCAGGTGGATTAGGTGCTTCACTATTTGGAATATTAGGTGCAAAAATGACTAGTGGCATTGACTTAATAACCGACTACTTACAATTAGATGAAAAAATACAACATTCGGATTTAGTGATTACTGGCGAAGGTAAAATTGATAATCAAACACTCTATGGAAAAGCAATAATGGGTATAGCTAAAATAGCAAAAAAACATAAAGTCCCCGTTATTGCTATCGCAGGAAAAGTTGATAATGGGATCGATGAAATTTACAAAAAAGGGATTTCATCTGTATTTTCGATAGTGAATGAACCCATGACGCTTGAAAAATCAATTGAACAAGCTGACGATTTAATAAAACAGTGCGTGGAAAATATTATGCGAACGATGAAAAACATTCAACTCAACTAAAGACTTTTATTTTTTCGTAGTTTCCTTTCTTTTGAAACGAAAAAGAAGAAAAATAAGTTAAACATGTAAACTCATAAAAAATGAACACCAATTCTTGTGATATAAATGACAAAGAAAAAAGTTGTTGCTCAACTCAAGTAGAAAACGAAAAAGTTGATTTCAGCAAGCACTGGAATAATGTATATTCAAACAGCCCCGAAGAAAAACTTGGGTGGTTTGAAACCGATCTGAGTCCTACTTTAAATTTAATTTCAAAAACTGATCTAAAAAAATCGGCAAGAATATTAAATGTGGGCTCAGGAAGTACAACACTAATTGATGAACTAATAGGTGCTGGATACACAAACTTAATCGCAACAGATTTAAGTTCAATTGCATTACAAAAATTAGAAAATAGAATTGGAGAAAAAAAAATAGATTGTATCGTAGATGATTTAACACAACCTACTGTGTTAAAAAAAATACCTCCCGTTGACTTATGGGTTGACAGGGCTGTCCTTCATTTTTTTATTGAAAAAAAAGATCAAGCCACTTACTTCGAATTATTAAACACATGTATCCCACAGGGTGGTTTTGTGTTGTTAGCTGAATTTAGCCTTACTAGTGCTACTACTTGCTCTGGTCTTCCCGTACATAGATACAGCGAAAAAATGTTAGCAGAGAAACTTGTTAATTTTGAATTAATTGAAAGTTTCGAACACACATATACAATGCCATCAGGTGCAGAAAGACCTTATATTTACACACTTTTCAAAAAAGTTAAACCATAGTATTGTCTGTTTTTAAACGTCATTAATCAGTTGAATTAATGCTTATTTCTCAAAGGTTTCTAATTTGATTATTACGTTCTTAATCGTATCAACATCGGAGGTGTAGATTACATTTTCAGGGATATCTTTAGATCCATTCATATTTAAATCACTATTGATTCCATTCCCAAGGAATGGTTTTTTGCCTGACATATGAAACTCATTACACCCTGTTTCTATCAGCGTAGATATATTACTACCATTCACTCCTCCTCCAGGCATAATCACAATTCTTCCATTCGCAACACGTATCAATTCAGCTAACAAACCAGCCCCTTCTGCTGCACTATTTTTCCTTCCCGAAGTAAGGATTCTCATTGCTCCACAATCAATAATATCTTCTATTGCCTTCATAGGTTCTAGTGCAACATCAAAGGCACGATGAAAAGTGAAAGGTAATGGTTTTGAAAGTGCCACAAGTTCTGATGTTCTTTTTATGTCAATTTCCCCGTTGGCTAAAAGTACTCCCGATACAATACCTTCTACGCCTAAGTCTTTCGCAATTTTTATGTCCTCTTTCATTATTTCAAACTCCAAATCAGAATACACAAAATCACCTCCACGAGGTCGAATTAGAACAAACAATTCAATATCTGATTTCTCTTTTGTTAATTTGATGCTTGCAGCACTTGGTGTAGTACCCCCTTCCCATAAATTTTCACACAGTTCAACCCTTTGTGCACCTGCTATTTTGGCATTAATTGCCGATTGTACAGAATTGGCACATACTTCTACTATTCTGTTCATGCCTTATCTCTACGATATTTTATATTTTACATCAATCATCACTTCTTTATTATCTTCGTTCGTAAGAGCATAATTAAACCCTTTAAATACGCTATACCCTCCATATTTACCATCTTTACGAAGCGCTAAAAAACCAACTTGAACACCTTCCATATTTTCGTGTTTAGAAATAATTCTCTCGACTGCCAATTTACAAGCCTCCTCAGGATTATGTCCTTGACGCATTAGTTCCACCACCAAATGACTTCCTGCGACACGAATTACAGCTTCTCCCAAACCAGTAGCACATGCTGCTCCTATTTCATTATCGACAAACAAACCTGCGCCAATAATTGGCGAGTCTCCTACCCTGCCATGTAATTTATATGCCGCACCACTAGTAGTACATGATCCTGATAAATCTCCATTACTATCCAGTGCGAGCATACCTATCGTGTCATGATTCTCGACATTGATGACGGGTTTATATTTAGATGCCTTTAACCATTCTCTCCACTCCTTTTCCGATGCTGGGGTCAGCAAATTCTCTTCTTTAAACCCCTTCTCCAATGCAAATTGCTTTGCACCTTGCCCTGTAAGCATCACATGAGGTGTTTCTTCCATCACTTTTCGGGCTACTGCAACAGGGTTTTTTATGTCTTGCAAAAAAGCTACCGCACCACACCTGCTTTTTTCATCCATGATACAGGCATCTAGTGTAACACGCCCTTCCCTATCGGGTCGACCTCCAATCCCTACAGACATCCCCGTAGGATCATTTTCCACCTCCATAACACCCTTTTCTACTGCATCAAGTGCTTTTCCTCCAACTGACAGTGTCTCCCACGCTTTTTTGTTCGCCATAATACCATGATTCCATGTCGAAATTACGATAGGTTTCTTTGATAATTCTATTGTTTTTTTCTGTCCAAAAAGAGAAAATGAATGAGCAGAAAATAAGCTCCCTAAAGCAGAAAATTTGATGAAATTCCTTCGAGTGGTCATGTGTCTATGTTGATAATGAGTGATAAAAGTTGAAAAAATAATCATTATTGATGAGAAGTAATAATGATATCGTTCTTTAGTTAATGTTCATTTACAACCCTACTCTACCAATACTAATTATTAGATTAATATATAGATGCATTTGTTAAAAAAAATAGACATATAGGGAAAATAATTCCATTTTAATTAATTTGCCGTTATAACATCTAGTCAAATGGACTTACCTATCGTATCCACTCTATTTCTATTACTAAACACTAATATTTAAACCAAGAACAAATGAAATCAACCCCTGATGACTTATATGGACAGTACCAGTTTCGAGGAATGAAGAAGAAGCTATTCAAATTGGCTCAAAAGCTTCCAAAGAGTTCTTTAGGTTTTAAGACATCACTAATATTACGAAAGTTAGCGTTACAAAATAGGGTAAAAATTGTAGACGAAACTCAATTTGGACTTAAATTAAGACTTTACCCATTAGATAACCTTGGCGATCGGTTTTTATTATTTTTGCCTAAATTTTTTGAGTATGAAGAATTTTTATTGATGTCTACCTACTTAAAACCCGACAGTACTTTTATTGATATTGGAGGGAATATGGGTATTTACAGCCTTATGGCTGCTAAATACATTTCAGAAAAAGGACGAATTTTATCTTTTGAGCCTAACCCAACGATGATTAGGCGATTTGAATACAATATTGAACTCAATAACTTTAGTCGATTAATTGAATTACATAAAATTGGAATTGCAGACAAAAACAGCACTTTTAATTTAGGACTTACCAATAAAAACTTAGGTGGCTCAAGTATTGTTCAGGACTATGGCGAAGGTAATATATCAATAAAATGTAGGCCTTTACTTGATGTTTTGAAAGAACAAAACATCACTAAAATTGATTTGTTGAAAATTGATATAGAGAAAGCAGAACCTTTAGCCTTAAATCCTTTTTTTGAAAATTCACCAAGAGAATTGTATCCAAAAATGATTATTATAGAGTCAGACGAAGGAATTGACTTGAAAAAATTAGGATACAAATTTATAGCTAAACATAGAACCCACAATTCTATTTATACATTAGAGGAAGCATAACCTTACTCTTTATACTTTAGTAATTAATCATATACTACCTCAAGTTAAAAGTAGGTTTATCAAATCTACTTTTAACTTCAAGTCGCTACGAAAAAACTTAGTCTTTTGGATTTACATTACCCTTTTCCTCTTTTCCCTCATTTTGTTTTTTGGGAGATTGAATAGTTTTTTTCGCTTCTGTTTTTTTCTTCACCTCATCAGCCAACTGCTTAATATCTTCTTGTGACTTTCCTTTTAAATACTCTGGCAAATCCATTCCCGCCATATTAAACATTTCTTGTAATGGAGGTACCGATTTATACAACCCCGAAATAAAATTAGCTGTCGATGTTTTGTCACCATCACCATTTCCATTACCGCCATCCCAAACAGTGATTTTGTCAATCTTAATATTTTTAATTGCCTCTGTTTGTAGTTTCACAAGCTCAGGTAATTTGTCCGCAATTAGTAATAGTACTGCATCTTTAGAATCATTCCCCGCTGCGTTAACTATTTGTCTCAATCCTTCAGCTTGTTTGGTTAATATCTCAAGCATACCTTGTGCTTCAGCTTGCTTCTTAAATAAAATTGCATCGGCTTCACCTTTTGCTTTTCTACGAATCATTTCCGCTTCAGCTTCAGCCGCTATTTCCACACGTTGTTTATCAATTTGAGCAGGCACTACAATGTCCGCTGTTTGTGCCGCCTTGTCCCTTGTAGCACGTGCATTCTCAGCAATTTGTTCAGCAGCATATGCTTCTTCCAATGCTTTTGCTGATTGTACTTTTTCTGCCGCAGTAGATATCTTTAAAGCCTCAGCCTCCTTCTCATTTCTAGAAGCATCCGATTGAGCCACTTTTATTTTTGCTGTATTCTCTCCTTCTACTGCACGCGCATTCGCATCTGCTACTTGCACACGCTGATCTTGGTGCGCATTGGCTTCACCAATAGCACCATCTCTGTCTTTCTCTGCTACAGATTTCTTCGCATCGTTTATTGCCTTCGCAGCGGCTTCTTTACCCAATGCCTCAATATAGCCCGACTCATCTTTAATATCTGTAACGTTTACATTTATTAGTTTCAACCCAATTTTTTTTAATTCTGCCTCAACATTCGAAGCCACATTAGCCAAAAACTTATCACGGTTACTATTAATTTCTTCAATATCCATTGTAGCCACTACCAAACGTAACTGACCAAAAATAATATCCTTAGCCAAATCATGGATATGTTGCTGCGTTAACCCTAATAGGCGTTCGGCTGCATTATTCATAATTCCCGGTTCTGTAGAAATACCTACCGTAAAGCGGGAAGGAACGTCTACCCGTATATTCTGACGACTAAGTGCATTTGAAAGCATCACCTCTATTGAGGTTGGGGTAAGATCAAGAAATTGATAATCTTGAAATACAGGCCATATAAAGGCTGCACCTCCATGAATACAGCGGGCAGAACCTCCGCCTACTTTTCCATACACAACTAGTATTCTATCGGATGGACAACGTTTATAACGTCTGAAAAACGTAACCAGAACTACAAAAACAAACAATGCAGCAAGGGCAAATACAGGCAAGGCGAATACACTCATTATGATTTACTTTTTTTAACGATTAAAATATTATTATTTGCAATATCAGCAACACTAATTACCATTCCGGGAGTTAAATTTTCTTCTTCATCGGTTAGTGCTTCTAATGTGCGAAGGGTTCCCTGAACTTGTACTTGGACTTTACCAATATTTCCTCTTTTTCCTTTTATTTCCATATACACCTCCCCAATACCACCAATGGCATTTTTCATTATTAATGTCCCGCTTTCATTTGCCTTTCCTAGAAAATAGAAAACGCCCCCCATCACAAACATCATAGCAACCCCTGATACAAAGGAAATCAAAATAGACATCCCATTACTTAAACCAGAATCTAAACAGGCAATACCTGTCCAAGAGAAAATGGTAAAAAAAGCGACTAAATTTTTTATTGTAAGAAACTGAAAACCTATGCCATCATCTGTTTCAACATCCATGTCCGCTCCTCCATCATGATCAATGTCTCCACCAAAAAAAGTGAGCACAAGCTGCAAGACAAAAAAGAACGTAAAAGGAATAGACATCCCCCAATATATGGGCTCTAGTAGGTCTAACGCCTCCCACCATCCTGAAAAATCTGTAAACATATCTACTTTTTTATTTGTATGTAAATTAATAGATTATTTTGAAACTAAAAATGAAATAAAGAAAAAAACTAAATAAATCACCACTACTATAGTAAAAAGCACTCCTCAGTTTTAGGTTCTTATCTTCTTAAAAAAATCTTTTACCAATTGGGAGGCTTTCTCTTCCAAAATTCCTGTTTTTATTTTCGTTTTTGGATGGAGCAAATTTTGATTGTGTAGACTATACCCTCTTTTTTCATCTTTTGTGCCAAATACGACATTCCCTATTTGTGTCCAAAATAGTGCTCCGGCACACATTACACAAGGCTCCAAGGTGACATACAGAGTGCATTCATTCAAATATTTAGTTCCTAAATGATTTTCGGCAGCTGTAATGGCTAACATTTCGGCATGGGCAGTTGCATCAGTGAGACGTTCGGTTTGATTATGAGCCCTAGCAATTATGGTATTATCCACTACTACTACAGCGCCAACAGGAACTTCTCCTTCATCATAAGCTAATTGAGCTTGGTGCAAAGCCTCTTTCATAAAATGCTCATCGCTGTGTATCGACAACATTATTTCATTTTTATATTATTCATCATCTCTGCTGCTACAGGCTGCCATTTTTGTTTTAACTGCAATGGAGCATTAAAAGAAAAAACATACGCATTATTTCCTTGAATGGTGTATTGAATATAGGTGTACTTTCTCAAATTTTTTTTACTTATGCCATCACCTTTTAAAAGCGATTCAAACTCAAATATGGCAAATTGTTTTCCATTGATGATCTTCATTTCTTCTTTAATCAAGTTTACTTCATCATATAAATGGAATACTGTTGCTTTAAAAAAATCTTTTGCAATATGTATATCATCTTTTTTCCATTTTGAAACTGAAACATTTATGGAAAAGTCCATTAACCTTGCTTCATCAGTATAGGCGGCTAAAGGAGTGTGTGATGAGGGTATTCTTCTGATAATATCACCTTGAGTCATTATCACAAAACTCTGAGGTACTATACCACTAATATTATCATTGAATTTTGTTTTCACTAATTTACCTACCGATTGAAAGCTAAGTAAAGGAAACAAAACAAATGCTACAACTATTTTTTTCATGCTTTTGTAAATTATAGTGCAAGATAAAAAGTATGACAGATTATTGAGCTAAATACAAGAGGAATAATAGATTTAGTCTAAAAAAACTCAAAATCGAAGTGAATCTACCTGAAATACATAAATTCAAGTCATCACAAAACATAAAACGTGAAAACAAAGCAAAAATTATCTACCTACTATCCACTAAAAGTAATAAATTTGCGCTTCTAAAAAATATAGTAGACATGCACAGAACACATACTTGCGGAGAATTAAGGATTGTTGATGTAGATAAAGAGGTTACACTTAGTGGTTGGGTACAGAAAGTACGAAATAAAGGGGGAATGGTTTGGGTCGACTTAAGGGATCGTTATGGCATTACTCAATTGATTGTTGAAGAAGGAAGTACAGCTACTGAAATAATTGATGCTGCCAAAAATTTAGGACGTGAGTTCGTAATAAAAGCGACAGGTATAGTTGCTGAACGCTATGCCAAAAATGACAAAATACCTACTGGTGATATAGAGATAAAACCCAGTAGGATAGAAATACTAAATTCTTCTAAAACGCCTCCTTTTACCATCGAAGATGAAACCGATGGTGGAGAAGATATACGAATGAAATACCGTTATCTTGATTTAAGAAGAAATGTGATTCGTGAAAAGCTTCAACTACGTCATTCTATGATGCAACATGTAAGAAGCTTCCTTTCTAATGAAGATTTCATAGAAGTAGAGACTCCCGTTTTAATAAAATCTACGCCAGAAGGTGCGCGCGACTTTGTTGTTCCATCACGAATGAACGCTGGAGAGTTTTATGCACTACCTCAATCGCCACAAACTTTTAAGCAATTGTTAATGGTTTCAGGGTTTGATCGTTATTTTCAAATAGTGAAGTGCTTTAGGGATGAAGATTTGCGTGCTGACAGGCAGCCTGAATTTACTCAAATTGATTGTGAAATGTCGTTTGTAGAAACCGAAGATATATACAACAATTTTGAAGGGTTAGTGAAATACTTATTTAAAAATGTGAAAGGTATAACGCTAAACGAAGTACCTCGAATGACATATGCTAATGCCATGAAATATTATGGCTCGGATAAACCTGACACTCGATTTGACATGAAATTCACCGAACTAAATAGTGTTGCTCAGAATAAAGGGTTTAATGTATTCGACAGTGCTGAATTAGTTGTTGGAATTAATGCAAAAGGCTGTGCAGAATATACCCGAAAGCAACTAGATGGATTAACCGATTTTGTAAGACGACCTCAAGTAGGTGCAAAAGGATTAGTATATGTAAAATGCAATAGTGATGGGACATTCAAATCGTCAGTAGATAAATTTTATTCTCAGGAAGACCTAAAAGAATGGGCGGATAAAATGGAAGCTGTAGCGGGTGATTTGTTATTAGTACTTTCAGGTGATACTGCTCACACACAAAATGCGCTTAATGAACTTCGTCTTCATATGGGGGCAGCACTAGGGTTAAGAGATAAAAATAATTTTGCCCCACTTTGGGTAACCGATTTCCCTTTATTGGAATGGGACGAAGACACGCAACGATTCCATGCGATGCACCACCCTTTTACTTCTCCAAAAGCAGAAGACATGCATAAATTGGACTCAAAGCCTGGTGAAGTAAGAGCCAACGCATATGATTTAGTGATTAATGGTGTTGAAATTGGAGGAGGCTCTATTAGAATTCATGACAGAGAAATGCAGAAACTCATGTTCAAACACTTAGGGTTTACTGAAAAAGAAGCGCAAGATCAATTTGGTTTCTTAATGGATGCTTTTGAGTATGGCGCTCCTCCACATGGAGGGATAGCATTTGGATTTGATCGTTTATGTGCACTATTTGGCGGATCGGACTCCATACGAGACTACATCGCATTTCCAAAAAACAATTCGGGTAGAGATGTTATGATTGATTCTCCCTCACCAATAAGTGCCGAACAATTAAAAGAATTAGCAATTAACATTAATTAGTATTACTAAAGCATAGATAGCATCTAATTAAAGAGGTTTATAAAAACATAACGTAAACAAACGGTTATTCATTCGACATATGAATAACCGTTTTTTATTTTCAAAAACATCCCGATAGCTGATAATTGACGTAAGGATGCTTATATTGCATTATATTTTCTTTGCCATCGTTACAACTCAATAATAATCATGAAAAACTTAGGGTATATTTTATTGCTAATTTTTGTATCAGGGTGTGTTATGCAAAAACAATATGACGAATTGTTAGCTGAAAAATTAAAACTTGAAAGTAAACTTCAGGAATGTGATGACAATCTATTATCTGCAAATTCAAAACGAGATAGTCTATTAATACTCACAACTCAATTAAGTAAAGATACTACGAGACTAGGTGAAAATATTAGAACTACCTCAAAAAAGCTTACGGTTTTAAAAGCTGAGCATGATCAATTAAATACCTACTACAACAATCTTCTCAACAATAGCGGTAAGTTAAATAAAGACTTAGCCGAACAACAACGTAATTTATTAGCCATAAAAGAGAATTTGGAAAAAACACGTCAACTCAATGAGCAACTCAACTCAAATCTTGAGCTGAGAGAAAGAAAGGTACAAGAGCTAGAAGACATTATCGCAAAAGATGCAAGTGCGGTTAGAGCGTTAAAAGATAAAATCACGAATGCATTGCTGAATTTTAAAGGGAGCGACTTAACCATCGAAATGAAAAATGGAAAAGTATATGTTTCATTAGCTGAAAAATTACTATTCAAATCAGGAAGTACCATCGTTGATGAGAAAGGTGTAAAAGCATTACAACAGCTTGCCCATGCTGTGAAAAGTCAGAAAGAAATAGAAATTATGGTGGAAGGGCATACTGATAATGTACCTATTTCTAGCAAGCAAAAGTATCTTCAAGACAACTGGGATTTAAGCGTATTAAGAGCCACTTCGATTGTAAGGATTTTAACAAAATCAGGCGTAAGCGAAAATCAAATTGTTGCGGCAGGAAAAGGCGAATATTCACCTATTACAAGTAACAAAACCACCATAGACAAACAAAAAAATAGACGCACAGAAATAATAATAGCACCAAATTTGAGTCAATTATTTACATTATTGAATAAATAAAAAACAACTGATAAACCATGTGAATTTGACATTAATTTAATTATTTATGAAATGAATTAATTATACATGTTTTTTTTGAGCATTAACAAATACAAAAAACATTTATCTTTCTTGTTGCTACTACTAGTGACGATCATACCCTTGTATGCTCAAAATATAGAAGTAATCGATAGCTTAAAAAAAATAGTACATACTTCTACGATAAAAGAGAAAATTCAATCGTTGAATCAACTTGGCTGGGAGTACCGTTTATCAAAACCTGACTCTACCATTTATTATTCTCAGCAAGCGTATGATTTGGCTTTGCAGTACAATAAATATACTGATGCTAGTGTAGCACTAAACTATATGGGTATCGCCAACGGGTATAAAGGAGAATACATCCAATCATTTTTTTACTACGAACAATCTCTTGAACTATTTTCTAAACATTTAGACTCTATTCAGCTTGCACATGCCTATAATAACATTGGTCGTTTATTATTTTCTCAAGCGGATATGGCGAGCTCTTATGAATATTTCAACAAAGCTTTACTCATCTTTCAGCAAAACAACAACATAGAAGGGGTAGGATACACATTTCAAAGCTTAGTAAGAATTTATGAAACACAGGGCAACTTTCCTAAAGCCCTTGAAATATCAAAAAAAGTACTTGAAATACGTGAACAAACAAAAAATACGAGGGGTCAAATTTCAAGTCATCAAGAAATTGCAGGAATTTATATGACCTTGAAAAATTATACATCTGCCCAACATCACCTTGATAAGGCTGAAAGTATTGCAATAGCTAATAATGATATTATAAGCTTATCAGAAATTGATTTAAGCTTATCAAAAGTGTTTTATCATTTAAAAAATTTCGATGAGGCATTAAATTATTGTAATAAAGCCCTTATACCAGTAACTAATAATGAAGCCTTATTATTAGAGATTAATTTACAGTTAGGCAAAATATTTTACTCTACCAAACAGTATTCCAAAGCAGAAAATTATTTATTAGGGGTAGTTAGTAAAGCAAATAAAATTGGTTTGATAGAACCTCTTTCTGAAACTTTCAAATACTTGTATCTGACATGTGAAAATCAAGGAAGGTATGATGAATCTCTAAACTATTTTAAGTCATTTGTATTGATTAAAGATTCTATTTATGATGTGGATATGGCACGAACCATTGAAAAACTAGAGAACAGATTAGAAATAGAAAAAAAAGACAAAGAGAATAAACTTCTAAAATCTAGAGAAGAGCAGAACCAACAACTATTTGCTAGCGAAAAAAATAAAAGCAACGCTTACATGGCTGCCATGATTTTAGCAATAATTGCTGTAGCACTTCTTCTTATTTATCTTCGTCAGCATATCAAACATGAAATTCTACTTACTTCACAAAAAGAGTATATTGAAAAACAAAACCAAAAAATTAATGAACAAAACCAAAAACTAGAAAAAAGAAATGTTGATTTAGCAGAGTTAAATACAGAAAAAGACAATTTAATGAATATAGTTGCTCATGATCTAAAATCTCCTTTGAAAAACCTAAAAGGACTATCTCAGCTAGTGGAAATGGCTGGCACATTGAATCAGGAGCAGAAAAAGTATATTGAAATAATGAAACAAGTCTCTGACAAAGGAGCGCAACTTACTACAGATATTTTAGATGTAAATGCTTTTACTATAGATGATGAAGAAATGCTTCACCCTGAGTACATCAATGTCCATATTTTTTTACAATCAAAAATTGATTCTTTTAAAACAGATTCTGAATCCAAAAACATCTCGATACAATCAAATTGTGAAGATAAAAATATCTCAATAGAAACAGATGAAAACAGCCTTTCTCGAATTTTAGATAATTTAATATCTAATTCGATTAAATATTCACCCGAAAATACTGCCATACATATAAAAAGCAGTGTGAAAAATAATCATTTAAGTATTATAGTAGCCGATGAAGGCCCAGGGTTTAGCGAGGAAGATAAAAAGCATGTATTTAAAAAATTTACACGCCTTAGTGCACAACCAACAGGTGGCGAGTCATCAAATGGTTTAGGACTAGCAATAGTAAAAGCCCTTATAAATCGACTTCATGGAGAAATATCTCTTCATAGTGAACATAGAAAAGGAGCTACATTTACCATCGGCCTTCCTTTAAAATTTATTAAAAAAGATAAAAATGCTAATGCGTAGCATGGCGTAATAACTCTTTTCCTTTTAAATACTTCTTAAGAACCGAGCTGGATTTCCAATATATATTCCTGATTTTTCAATATCCTTAGTCACTACCGCTCCTGCACCAATCACTACATTGTCACCTATTGATACTGGTAAAATTGTAGCATTGCTTCCTATAGATACATGGTTGCCAATCGAAGTAGCTTTCCATAATGATTCTTCGCCATACGCTGGGCCACCTTTCGAGAATAAATCATTTACAAACATCACCCCATGTCCTACAAAACAATCATTTCCTATTGTAACTAACTCACACACAAAACTATGTGATTGAATTTTGCATCTCTCCCCAATTTTTACTCCCTTTTGGATCTCTGTAAAAGGACCAATAAAAGAATCGCTTCCTATAGTACACCCA
>JAOULS010000222.1 GCA_029881895.1 Cyclobacteriaceae bacterium
CCCTATTAGTCTAAATGCTACTCTCATAAAAACTAACACAAGTTTTAATAATTTTTCTTTCTTTCTAAACTGAAAACTGACTATTATATACTTAAGGTTTTTCGGACACTACATGGTGTAACTTTTCGTTTTTTCATGTTTTAATATGGATAAATTGAATAATATTTTTAAATTGAATTTTCATAAATAGTGTCATGTTAAAAAAATACCTTTTATATAGTACATTCTTTATCACAATTTTTGGTTTAATTCTATTTATTTTCTGGAAACAGGAATATAAATACACTCGACCTACGCCTATTCCTGAAAATTTAAATCATATTGTAAAAGGAGATTCTATTGATTTATCTTCCTTCGGTCAGATCACTAAAAAAAATGTTTTTGTGCATTTTTACAATTACGACTGCCCTTGTTCAAGGTTTAATATAAAAGAGTTTAAAACGTTGGTAAGAAAATATTCTGATCAAGTTCAATTTATAGCAATAATTCAGACAACAGAAAAAGACTTAGATCAAATTGATTGGTTCAAAAATAAGTACGATTTAGGTATTTCTACATTTATAGACCCTAAAGGTGAATTAGCAAATGCGCTAGGAGTATATAGTACTCCACAAGCTGTAATCATAAAAGACGACATCGTATATTATAAAGGCAACTATAATAAAGCTCGATTTTGCACTACTAAAAACACTCGATTCGCTGAAATAGCCCTGTCTGCGCTAACAGAGGGAAAAGAACTCCCAATGCTCCCTTCAATTGCAGAAATTGCATACGGGTGCGGACTTCCAGATGAGAAGTCAAAACAATTAAGTATCATACAACTTTTAAACTTTTAATATGGCAACTAAGCAAGAATTGCAACCCTTTTTCGCTAAAATTTATTCTAAAGCAGACAATATGGTTGATGTTTTAGTAGGGTCATATTTTCTTTTTGGAATTTTTATTGCCTTTTTTTACGATACATGGATCGTGGGTATAGGTGTGGGTTTCTTATGCTTAGTCTTATATTATGGCACTAAGTATTTTTTCAAAGGAAAAACAATCAATCAATATATTGTGAGTCTTGTACTAGGTGTTTTCATGGCACAGTACATCTACCAAATGCATGGAATGTTCGAAATGCATTTTACTGCTTTCATAGCGATCATATCACTGTCGGCCTATCAAAATAAATACATTTATATTCCACTTACCCTTTTTATCGTCATCCATCACTCTACGTTTGCCTACGTTCAGTATCTAGGTGTAATTAACGATATCCCCTCTTATCAGCAAATCTATTTCACACAGTTAGATTATATGGATTTTCAAACCTTCCTTTTTCATGCTGGGATAGTAACAATAGGAGTGATAATTAGCTCTGTATATGCACATAATGCGGAAAAAAGAACCATTACTAACGCTGGTAATATTTTACAATTACAAGCAGCCGAAAAAATAAATGAGGCAAATATCAATTTTGCAAATGAAATTGATGCACGTAATTTTTCGTATGAGTATAAAGTAAAAGAGAACGATCAATTAGGGGCTACCTTAATGAATATGCGCAACAACTTAATACAAAGTACTGAAAGAGAAGAGCATGAAAAGTTTATTAATGTAGGAGTAGCTGGAGTAGGAGAAATATTGAGAAATTTTAGCGATGATCTTGAAAAATTATCATATGAAGTAGTGGAATTTCTTGTAAAATACCTAAAGTTTAATCAAGGAGGAATATTTGTGTTAAATGACACCGATGATAACGACCAATACCTAGAACTAAAAGGTTGTTATGCTTATGATAGAAAGAAATTTCTTCAAAAAAGAGTGGATATTGGAGACGGGCTAGTAGGGCAAACCTATTTAGAAAAAGAAGTGACCCATTTAAAAAACATTCCTGATGATTATATCAATATTACTTCTGGGTTAGGTAAAGCTACCCCTAAAACAATTGTGATAGTACCTATAAAAAACAATGAAATTATAGAAGGTGTTCTTGAATTGGCCTCTTTTTCCGACTTAGCAGAATTCGAGATTGAGTTTTTGAAAAAAATTGGAGAAAATATTGCAGTCGCTATTAATTCTGCAAAAATAAATACGCGTACAAAAGATTTATACACACAGTCACAACAACAAACGGAAGAATTAAGAGCACAAGAAGAGGAAGTACGGCAGAACATGGAAGAATTAGCGGCCACTCAAGAGCAATCTTCCAGATTGACATTAGAAATGGAAAGCCAGCTAAATGCAATCAATAATGCACTACTCTCTGTTGAGATCAACATGGATCAAACGGTACATGAGGTAAACGAAAACTTCACTCATCTCACTGGTCTATCTACAGAAGCAATAAGTAGAAGAAAAATAACAGATATAATTACTAATGAAAAAGATAATATTAGTTTAGCAAATGACTTATTTCATCAAGCATCAAATGGTAGTTTTTCTCAAGGCGAAATCACACTCCAAGGAAATAATGGTGAGAAAGTATATCTAAAAGCTACTTTTAACCCTATAAATAACGAGCAAGGGAATGTTATAAAAATATTACTTCTAGCATTTGATATTTCAGAAAACAAAAGCAATCTTTCTAAGATGACTGAAATGACCGAAAAAGTTAAAAAATCTGCTAAAGAAACAGCTCAAAAAAGTGAAGCCATCATTAGTGAATATGAAAAAGACCTTAAAGAAAAAAATAAAATTATTGATGAATTAGAAAAAAATATCAAAAAATTATCAACTAAAAATTAATCCTATTGCATTCGTGAATTTTTTTTACCTGAATCAGGATTGAATATATAACTCGGGTTCTTTTTCAAAAGATTCTTTGCATCCATCGCAGCAGAAATATACTTTTTCGCCTTTATGTTCTAGTATATGTTTTGCTCCACTTTTAGAAACAGGTATTTTGCAAACTGGATTAATGTATAAATCGTCATTTTCTTCTAATTCCAGACTCGGAATAGAGGAAGAATTAGGTTCTCCACTTCTTTTAATTTGAATAATCTGACCTAAGATAGAGATTGCCACTTCTTCTGGCGTTTTGGCATTAATATCCAAGCCAGCGGGTGTTTTGATATGTGCTAATTGTTCTAGTGGTATTCCTTCTTTTTTCAGCCCAAGAAAAACAGCGTTAGCTTTTTTTCTACTTGCCACAAAAGCAATATAATTACTTTTTATTTTAATGGCCTCAAGAAGGCTGTTGCCATCATTCTCTCCTTGTGTACATACTACAACAAAATCATTACCCGAAGAAAGCTTGTTATCGAACTCCTTCAAAGAAATGATTTTGTCTGCTTGAGGAAACATATCTTCTTCAGCACGATCCGAAACTACTGTAATTCCAAATCCTGATGCTTTCCCGATCTGGCACAAGGCTTTCGCAATATGAGATCTTCCGAAAATTTTTATTTGTGATACTGGCATAATTGGTTCTATGTAAACATCAACAGACCCTCCACTCATACAGGTCATTTTATAATTACTAACTCCGTTTTGCTTAGGAGTATCTTCTGTGGGTTGAATTTTCACAAGCCTTGGTGTACCTTCCTTAATTGAGGCTAATGCTTCCTTGATTACTATACCTCTAGTACAACCTCCACCTATCCAACCTTTTACTTCACCTTTTGAAGTGATTAAGGCTTTATCTCCGGGTTTACCAGAAGTCTGCCCTTCTCTTCGTACAATTATAGCGATAGCGGCAGGTTCGTTCTCTTCCTGCCCTATACTTATGTTTTGTAATAATTCTTTGTTAAACATCCATTAATAGTTTTTCTAGTTTTATAAGGCTATCTAAATTATGTGCCGATTCAAATGCATCTAAATGCGGCATTACATTTACCATTCCTTTTTGGATCGGTTGATAATCTTTCATCCCTTTCAATGGATTTAGCCACACTAATGTTTTACACTTCCTTCGTATTGTTCTCACTGCTTCTTTTAACACTGTAACACTCCCTGTTTCTAGCCCATCACTCAGCACAACTACAATATGTTTTTGGCTTAAGAATTTATTGCCGTATAAAGAAAGAAATTCGGTTAGTGATTCTCCTATTTTAGTCCCACTAGACCATGAATTGACATTCTCTCCAATCTGTTTTAAAATTTCTTGTTCATTATCTTTTCGCAATAAAGGCGTAACATGAGTTAAATGCGTACTAAAGGTAAAAAATTCTAGACTCTTAAAGTATTTTTTTAATACCATAACGTATCGTAACAGATAATAACTATAAGTGTCCATAGAACCACTAACATCTAATATAAAAACAACTCTACGCTTTTCTTTGGTTTTTCTACGATGAGCAAGGTCTAACAACCAGCCGCCTTTATCCAATCCATGTCGAATAGTTCTTCGAATATCTATACTGCCTTTGTTGGAATTTTTAAGCCTGCGTTTGAAACGCATACTCATTTGATGAAAAAGTTCTTCTGCTAGTTCTTCTAGACGTTCCTTGTCTGCAAAATCAACTTTAGAAAAATCAGTCATCCTTAGGCGAATTGTTTCATTAGCGCCTTTTGTTTCTTTAGCTTCTATCTTATTCTCCTTTTTAGGAATATTGAATTTAGTACCCAAGAAAATCACCGTAGCAGTATCTGGTTCTTTTTTAATTTTCTGAAGTTCTTTTTTACGCTGCTCTAACTTTTCCTCGTAATAGCGACTCCAAAAACGATCAAACATTTCATCAAAGCGATCAAAGTGATCCTTACGCTTACAATAAATAGCTTTTAAGCTGTATTGAAATAGTTTTCGATCTAGCACATAACCTCGTTCTGCAATAGTAAAAGCATCTCGTGTTTCTTGCGGACCCAAAACAAACTGACGCTCTCGGCAATACATGGTAAAGTCGATGAGCCGCTCTTTAAATGTTTTGTTTACAGCTATCAATAAATTAGTCTATAGGGTACAAAAATTCCTGTACTGTTTTATTTCTCACAAAATCTACATCATCTTTGTGTTTGAGTACGCTACCAATTGTATTGTGTACTATCTCATCAGTGATGTTTTTAACATTCATTAGGAGGAGTGTTTTCGCCCAATCCAATGACTCTGCAATTCCTGGTGGCTTGTGTAAGCTTGATTTACGAAGGTTGTGAATAAACGTCACCACCTGTGCAGCTAGTTCTTCATC
>JAOULS010000223.1 GCA_029881895.1 Cyclobacteriaceae bacterium
TGAGGCCTTGAAACAGTTAGAGGAAAATCTGTTTACAGGTTATGAAGATGTAGGAAACGTACTTTTTATTAATGCAGCTAAGAAGAAGGAGATTAGTTAAAAGAAACGAATTTTTTTGCAATAAATCTAACTTTAATTATCCCAAATTTTGTTAAGACAGAATGTGATAAAGGTAATTGTAAGTTTTAATATCGACTTTGTTGTTTTGACATTTTCATGAATTTTCAAAAATCGCAACGGCTCTTACAGGTGATCCAGTCCCTCCTCTAATCTTTAGCGGCAGAGCGATAAATCGAAAACGTCCACGATCAATTAAAAGATTTAGATTAATCATATTTTCGTAATGTGTAAAACCAAGCTCACCACATATTTTGTGAACTTCTTTGTTGGATACTCCTGGTACTCCTGGGGACATTGTTTCAACTCCAAAAGCAGCTATCCCTTTATTTCCTAACCAACGTGCAGCTTCAGAAGTTATTCCAGGTCCGTTATACCAATCTTCCTTACCATAATTTTTTCTATAATGATCTGTAAATAATAAAACAGTATCACCTTTTTTGATTTCAATTCTATTTTCAGCACATGCCTTTTCTATTTCAGATGATTTTATTAATTCTTTAAGGCCTTTATGAGAAAAGTCTAAACAAATTCCTTCCGTATAAAACATAGAAAGAGGCATTGTATCTATAGATTGGTTCTTATATTCAATAGCCATGTGATTTAAAGCATCTACATGAGTTCCTGTGTGTTCTCCCAATTCCAATTTATAAACACTTGGTGTAATAGTTTTACTGTCAATAATATCATCCCATTCTTCATGTGAGGCATGCATGCTAATACTCACTTTTGGAAGTCCTTTAAAAACAGGCATTCCTGAATATATTTCTTGACTTAGGTCAATTATTTCTGTCATATAATATGAAATTAAAGATTATGAATAATAGTTTTTTGCAAACTTACCCATGTCCCTCTAAATTATCAATTCCCCAATTTTTTAGTTCTTCTTCTGACCATAAGTCTGGAAAAAAGATTCTTTTCTGATATTTAGGGTGCATGTATTTTTGCCATTCACTACCTCCAGTAGCTGTGCCATCACCAATGTATTTACGTGCTGCATTGAGGTGTGCCATTACCCAACTTACATTTACGGTATGGTCGTAGTGGCGCATGGCATTTCGCAGCGTAACGTTTTGTTGATCTTCCTTTGGGAGTGATTTGAATTTTGTCCACAGATTAGAAGTGTTGTATTCCTTCATGAAGGTGATGAAATCTTCCATGTATTTTTTTTCAAAATTGTTGAGCAGTGTAGTTTTATCACCTGTGTCATAATTTTTGCCAGCAGCTTGCCAATATAAATGATTATAGGCATGTTCAAATGGGGTGTTTCTGTCAATAGTAGCTCTAAACCGATTATCAATAAGATTGATGAGTTCTGTGGAGGCGAATTCTATTTTACGGTATTGTGCACTTTGGAAACCACTTCCAGGAGTAAGTGTATCTCTGAACTTCATGAATTGTTCTTTTTCCATGCCATCACCCATAATAACAAACGACTGTGATAGCATATCGAAATATCTACTCACTCGGTCTAGATGCATGGAAAATTTTTGAGTAGAGATATTTTTGGTCTGAGATACTTGTGATATTTCCCATAATATCATTTTGAACAGCAGTTCATTAATCTGGTGGTACATGATAAACACCATTTCATCAGGGTGTTGTGTACGTTGAGTTTGCAGACTAAGTAGTGCATCTACCTGAATAAAATCCCAGTAGGTCATGGGTTTGGCATGTAACAACCCTGACAAGTGCGTGTCGGGGTCTTGCCCCATGTCCTTGTATTTTTTATCTATTGCTGATAGTAATTCTTCTCTAGTCATTACGATAGTGATATTTCTATATCAAATATAATAGAAAGAAAGTCTATAAAAAATGGTTTTCAAATAATGGGTAACCGAGTGTATTTCAAATTACTAAGTGGCATCACTATCTGTTTTTGAGGTTTTTGTGTAAGATCAGTTACAAATAACCTCAATTAATTATCGTATTCCAAAGTGTCATTTATTGCTATCATTGACAAACATTTAGGTTTAGTAAACGTTTGTAGAGTCGAAGGTTAATGAACATGTTTCCCACATGCTAATTAGATGTTTAGATGCACAAATTTAAGAACTTATGTTTTTTATGGTAGTTTTTGTATTTTTATTATACAAACAGTGATAAACCCTATAAATATGGATGTAATTGATATTGTGAAAGAACAAATTGAGGCATCGCATCGAAAAGTTGTTGGATTGGCAAAAGGAGTAGATTTTAATAATTGGTATACCATCCCTGAAGGAGTAGGTACAAACGTAGCTTGGCAACTAGGACATTTGATAATAAGTAAACCATTTCAGTTAGTAATAGCACCAATAGAGCGAACCAAGGAAATTTATGATATTATTCCTTTTAGAGATTATCTAAAGCTTTACGGTATTGGAACTTCACCCAAACCAAAAGTAGAGGGAAGTCCCGAACCCGATGTTTTGCTTTCTGATTTTGATAAAATTCACCAATATTCATTAAAAAGATTGAATGGATTTGACCAATCTACTTTAGAAGAACCTACTGTTGTGCCACATCCTATTGCTAAAACGAAATATGAATGCCTGATGTGGTCGTTTCAGCATGAAATATGGCACTGTGGACAATTATCGATGTTGCGAAGAGCATTAGGAATTCCTATTAATATTAAATTATGACAGCACCACAGCCTTCCATATGGATAGGAGGAGTGAGGATAGACGAACCTGTTACCGCTCTTACAGACCTTATGGTAAGTGCAGTGTGTATTTATGCTTTTTATAAACTCAACCGACTAGACAATACCTCTAAAGTACATCAATTTGTGAAGTATTATTTTTTGAGTATGTCTATAGCTACTGCTTTTGGAGGAATTGTAGGACATAGCTTTTTATATGCATTTTCATTTGCATGGAAGTTACCAGGTTGGCTTACAAGTATGTTTTCAATTGCATTGATAGAACGAGCAGTAATTGAAAAGGCGAAACCCATAATTTCACAGAGTTTAGGAAAATTCTTCACTTGGCTTAATATCATTGAGCTTTCAATATTTGTTGTACTCACTTTTTCTACCCTCAATTTCTTTTTTGTAGAAATACACTCAGCCTATGGTCTGTTAATTGTAACAGCAAGTTTTAGTATTTACACTTATTCGAAAACTAAAAATAAAGGGAGTAAATACTTTATTATTGGGGTAGGGTTTTGTGCTATTTCAGCTTTGTTCTTTATGAATGAGTGGAGTCTTCACATGTGGTTTAATTACCTTGATATTAGCCATGTGTTTATGACAATTGCTGCAATATTTTTTTACAAAGGAGCTTTGAAATTTAATTAAACCTTTTTTTGAGTTTAATAGGGTCAGATTTTTTGCGAATTCGAAGATTGATAGCTTCTACAACTAGAGAAAAGAATACAGCAAAGTAAATATAACCTTTAGGAACTACCTGATGCACTGCTTCTAACATTAGCATGAATCCAATTAGAATAAGAAATGAAAGTGCTAAAACTTCAAGAGAAGGATGTTTACGAATAAAAGTGCTAATTCGTCCAGCAAATACCATCATAATGATCAAAGCAATAATCACAGCTATTATCATCAGGATAACCTGATCGGTTAAACCAACTGCAGTTAATATAGAATCGAAAGAAAAAATGACATCTAATAATATGATCTGAAGAATTATCATGGGCATGGATGCTCCTCTGTTTTTCACCCCTATTTTTGTAATACTTTCCATTTTGTGGTTAATTTCTACTGTGCTTTTGCCCATCAAGAATAGTCCTCCTATCAACAATATAATGTCACGACCACTTACCTCATGGTTAAAAACAGAAAATAGAGGTTGGGTAAAACCTATGATATAGGTAATGCCTAGTAAGAGACCAATTCTAAAAATTAATGCGAGAGCTAAACCTATTAATCTGGCTTTAGGTTGTTTGGCTTCAGGAAGTTTATTGGTGACTACTGAGATGAAGATGATGTTATCAACTCCTAATACTATTTCCAAAAATGTAAGTGTAAGAAGAGCGATCCATGATTCTGGCAGTAAAAATATTTCCATTGAGAATTAATTTGTTAGCTAATATATCAACTCCTATTTGGCTATCCAAATAGGACATAAAGTATCCCTAAAATCTGGAGAAAGTAGTATAAAGTGTACTTAAACTTAGGGCGTTAATGTATTATCTTAAGTGGTGGAAATAATTACGTATTGAAATATTACTAAATTACTATTTTGGGTGTTGCAACACATTACTAATATATTAGTATAATGTGTAGTATTAAGATTGTTGTGAAGCATACCAAAAACCAAATAGAAAGGAAAAGAATGAATCGCAAAATTAGGATTGAAAGTATTGCGGTACTCTGTTTAATTCTCTTAGGATATATATTGTCTTATATTATCGTAAGAGACCAAGAATTTATTATCCACGTCAAAAAGGATGACAATGGAAAGAGCGGTCATATTGTTTT
This sequence comes from Cyclobacteriaceae bacterium, assembly GCA_029881895.1. Classification (GTDB taxonomy): domain Bacteria; phylum Bacteroidota; class Bacteroidia; order Cytophagales; family Cyclobacteriaceae; genus JAOUKH01. Next base: position 4,541 of record JAOULS010000223.1, read on the forward strand.
TGCTAAAACCAATGACTTTAAAGAAGTTTACATTTCGGCTGACTTACTTAAACTATACAACAACAATGCTGATTCAATTTTACTAGATGCTCAAAATCGCGACTCAGTAAGATTGACTAAGCTGAATAGATTTTATTGGTCAGCCAGACAAATAGAAAGGATTTATTGGCAACTAATGGACTAGAGTGTTATAACTGGATTTTAAAAGAAATACTGAAGAATAAAAACACCAACAGTTATTGTGGTCTGTAGCCCAGTAAGAATGCTACACAAAATAACCATTTTTTACTTGGTGGGTAGAAAAACAAAACACTCCTGTAATCCCCTCAAGGGGATAGTCTGCCCGAAGTCGATGTTTGGTATATTGGAAGGTAGCAGTACTTTATCATTTTCATCAAAAGAAATGTTCAGTCGAAGCAATTCCTCCCTTGAGGGAGATTAGGAGGGTGTTACACTTGTTAAGTGTATTTATTAATTACCTCCTTCTTCGTTTTTTTCCTTGTTTTGGTTTTCCACCACCTCCAGACATAATAATTCCG
>JAOULS010000224.1 GCA_029881895.1 Cyclobacteriaceae bacterium
AACACTATCTCACCTTGTTCTTAAGTTATAAAACTATGCAAAAAATAGTCCTCACCATTGTGATTGTATCCCTTTCAGTAATCTCTATGAATTGTCAGAATACAACAAATACGAAACAAAATAAGGTGAGCAAAGAGGTGAAAACCATTGGGTCAATTGAGTTTATCCATCCTTCGTTTGAGCAACTGGTTGCTAAAGAGGCTAAAATGGAAATTTTGGCAGAAGGGTTTGAGTGGACTGAAGGGCCATTATGGGTAGAGGAAGGGGGCTATTTATTGTTTTCGGATATTCCACCAAACAGTATTTTTCGTTGGGATGATGTAAATGGATTAAAACACTATCTAAACCCTTCTGGATATACAGGTAAAAAAGAACGAGGAGGTGAGCCAGGGGCAAATGGATTACTATTAAATAGTAAGGGTGAGTTAGTCCTTTGTCAGCACGGTGATCGTAGAATAGCAAAGATGGACGCACCGTTGAATAGTCCAGTTCCTAAATTTATCACCTTGGCTGGTCTTTATAATAAAAAGCGATTTAACAGCCCGAATGATGCGGCCTTTCATAGTACGGGTGACTTGTATTTTACAGATCCTCCTTATGGGTTGGAGGACAATATCAATGATATTGAAAAAGAAATACCTTTCCAAGGGGTATATCGGTTAGACAGTAATGGTATTACGCATTTACTTATAGATAGCTTAACCCGACCAAATGGTATCGGGTTTTCTCCCGATGAGCAAAAACTATATGTGTCTAATTCAGATGTAGAACGAGCTTGGTGGACAATGTATACGTTAGATGTTACTGGCAATATTGTGACAGGTAATATTATGTACGATGCTACCCGTTTAGTAGGGCAGGAGAAAGGACTGCCTGATGGAATGGCAATTGACAGTCATGGAAATGTATGGGCAACTGGTCCAGGGGGAATATTTGTGTTTAATTATGAAGGACAATTAATCGGTAAACTAAAGACAGGGGAATCTACTGCCAACTGTACTTTTGATGCAGAAGAAAAATACTTATACATAACGGCAGACATGTACTTGTTGCGATTGCCGATGAAGTGATGAAAGTAATTTCTATTTATTAATTTTATTTCACCACAAAAGAGTGCGTACCCATTTTGTAGTCTTCGGTATACACTTCCATCGTATATTGACCTAGTGCGTAATCGCTGCCTTTGTCATAAAGGAAAGTTACCGTTTGTTTAGAGTTGTCAAATAAAATCTCTTGACTTGCCGTATAGAATTCTTCTTTGTCATTGAGCATAAAAGTACCCGACCCGTTGGAAACATCAAAGAGCACCTGACCGTTACTGTCGATGATGCGTATTAAGATTTCTTTTCCTTCAACTGGAGCAACATTGTTTTCTGAAATGCTAAAAGTAACTTTCAATTTACTAATATGTTTGTTTCGAAAGGGCGATTCCCGCTCTTTGTCACTGTCGCTTATCGCAAGAATACCAATGTTTTCAGCTTTTAACTGAGAAGCGATGGCCACTTTGCTAGCTAATTTCTCTGATTCAATACTCAACGAACTAATTTCACTTGAAAGTTCATTTTTCTCAACTTTCAACCCTGTATTTTCGGATAGCAACTCAGTGTTGATTTCTTTAAGTCGTACTATTTCTTCGTCTTTAAGTTTTAATAGCTCTTGATAGCCATCTACTTTATCTTTTAAAGATGAAATGACCTTTTTATTTGCCGTCCGTGTATACCGAAGTTGATTTCGTTCTTTCTCTATTTCTGACTTCGCTTCTTCTAATTCAGTAATATCACCCCCTAATTTTTTTATTTCAGCAATTTTATCGTCTAGTTCAATGCTTATGTCTTCCAGTTTGGTCAATGTGCTAGTCAGTTCTGCTTCTGTACTTTCTATACGGTCATCTTTTTCTTGTTTATCTTCATAGTCAAGGTATATTTTAACACCTTGAATAATAACAATGATCGAAAGCAAGGCAATAATTACGGGTATCTTTTTAGATTTGCTAGGCGTAGTTGAGTTTGTTGGTTCAGAAGTATTAGTAGACATACGAGTTTCATGCTTTAATTTGTTATAAAAATATTGTTTATTTATACTTTATGCAAACCATTTATTATAACAATGAAAGTAGAACTGAACGAATGCTTCTGGACAGACAAATATAAAGAGAAAAGTACAGGCTGGGATCTTGGAGAGGTGTCAAAACCTTTAAAGGATTACATTGATCAGCTTGAAAATAAAAGTATACTTATATTAATTCCTGGAGCAGGGAACAGTTATGAAGCGGAGTATTTGCATCGTTCAGGTTTTACGAATGTTTTTGTAGTAGATATATCGCAACTACCCTTAAATAATTTAAGCAATCGCTGTAGTGATTTCCCAAAAGCTCATTTACTCAATATCGACTTTTTTGAATTAGATATGCAGTTTGATTTAATCATTGAGCAAACTTTTTTCTGTGCAATTAATCCTCAATTTCGAGCGAAATATGCAAAAAAGATGCACCAGTTACTTAAGCCTAATGGAAAATTAGTGGGAGTACTGTTTGATGATGAATTGAATAAAGATCACCCTCCGTTTGGAGGAGACAAGTTAGAATATGAGCCTTATTTTAGATCTTATTTTGAATTTAGTGTATTTGAATCCTGCTATAACTCAATTGAACCTAGAAAAGAAAGGGAGCTGTTTATTAATTTGAAAAAGAGAAACTAGAATTTTATACTTATTCCAATACCATTTGAATTCGCTTGAACAGAAATTGTTTGTGCTTTTTTCATGTATGTGGCATGTTTTTTTCTCCCTACAATGTAGAAAATAGTTCCAGCTGCTGAAAAAATAATACTTGCAGGCATTAATAAAAAACCATATAAAAAACGATCATCATCGGTAACTCTATAGCCAGAGGCATCTGTGTACCAGTCAGCAGATGCCATCAGACCAATTCCAGAAAAAAAAGAAACACCACCTACAATCATTAATGATGAACCTGTCCCTTTCAGATTGTCATATTTCATGGCCTTTAATCGATATTTCATGGCTTGGTCTTCATGAATAGAATTAGACTTTTGTTGTCCAAATACATTGCTTAATGAGAGGAACGATAGCAGTGTGATGAGGAAAAACGATTTTTTTATCATAAGTGTAATAAATTTCTCACGTTAAATATATAACATTCAAAACGTTAAATAAAAATGTTGTTTAGAAAGATCATTTTTGAAAAACAATATTCCACATCTATTCAAGTCTAATGATAAGGTTACTTCGGGATGATTACATATTTCTTTCCAAGCTTTGCTCATTTCTTCCGACCAATGAATATCATCAATAATAACGATCGTGTTATTGTGATTATTTTTTAATATTAACTCAAAATATTGTAGGGTAGGGGCATATCTGTGATTCGCATCCATATATACCATGTCTGGTTTTATAGATCCGTCAAAAAAAGAAGACAAAGTTTTATCAATGTTGCCTTCAATAACTTTAATATTTGTCGCTCCCACTTTCTCAAAATTAGTTTTAGCTATGTTAGCAGTATTTGTGCATCCCTCAAATGTATACACATTTGTGGCTTCATACTTAGCGAGATAAAGCGAGTTGATACCAAAAGAAGTGCCTAATTCTACAATGTTACGAACATTAAAATATTTTATTAGCCGATAGAATAAGGCTGAATATTTTGGTGAGGTTAGGCTATTTCGAGCGATGTCTCCAATACTTCTTTTGTTATTTGTATTTACAGAAGATCCTGCTCCAAATTCGGTTAATGAGATATTATGTTTATCTTTTAGTAATTGCTTATGGAGGGCTTCAATTTCTGAATAGTCACCATTTAAATGACTTGATTTTATCACTTTTGTGTATAACTCATACAGAAAAGGGGTATGTAACGAATGCTCGTTTACCGCATTAAAAAAATAGGACAGATAGCCAACCGCTTGGGGTAAAAAAGCCAAGTTTAATTGAGTTTAAAAGGTGCAATCATTACAAATTCAGGAATCTTGACGGTTAATTTTTTACCATCGAGCATTCGTTCGAAAGTATAAGTACCGTACATTCTCCCCATTCCAGATTTTAAATTACATCCAGATATGTATATGTGATTGTCTCCAGGTTCTAATACAGGGGTTTTTCCCACTACGCCTTCTCCCTCTACCTCTCTTTTAGAAGTACTCGCATCATGAATATACCAATGACGGGTCAATAATTTTACGGTATGATCACTTTTATTCTTAATTTCAATTTTATAAGTAAAAACATAATGGTACTGACTTGGACTAGAATATTCTGGTTGGTATTCTGTCTCAACGCTTACTTGTATCCCTTGTGTTATTAGTGTTACCATTACTTCAAATGTAAATAATTTTTAGTATTATTAACGTTATAGAATTCAAGAAGTTATTACATAGGTGCATAATTTTATAAAATGCAGGTAAATTTACCCTCAACGTGGAAAAAAAAATTAGCTAATGAACTCGAAGAGAGCTATTTCAGACAGCTTATTGTCTTTTTAGCGTCAGAATATGAGACACATACAATTTACCCTCCTTCGTCACAAATCTTTAGTGCCTTTGAACATTGTTCGTATGAAGAACTAAAAGTAGTGATTATTGGCCAAGACCCTTATCATGGTCCGAGCCAAGCTAATGGATTATGTTTTTCAGTTGGCGAGGAGGAAAAATTACCACCATCGTTGCGAAATATATTTAAGGAAATTGAAACAGATGTAGGGAAGCCTATTCCCACCTCGGGGAACTTAGTACGCTGGGCAGAACAAGGGATATTGTTGTTAAATGCAACATTAACTGTTCGAGCTAATGAACCAGGGTCACACCAAAATAAAGGTTGGGAAAACTTTACTGATACGGTAATAAGGTACATTTCTGAAAACACAGAGCATATAGTATTTCTGTTATGGGGAGCTTATGCACAACAAAAAGGAGAGGTAATTGATGATACAAAACATCTTGTTCTAAAGTCTTCTCATCCATCACCATTTGCCGCTTACCGAGGTTTTTTTGGTAATAAACATTTTAGTAAAACGAATTACTACTTAAGAAAAATTGGA
>JAOULS010000022.1 GCA_029881895.1 Cyclobacteriaceae bacterium
AAGCCGAAGCCCTATTAAGATAGGCATCCCAGTACGTTGGCTGGCAAAGTATGGCAGCATCATAGGACTGTATCGCTTCACTATATTTATTTGACTCAAAATATACAATTCCAATATTATTTAAAGCGTTAACATAACACGAATCAAGCGCAATAGCTCCATTAAAATAACGAAGGGCGTCTTTATATTCACTTCTACTCAACGCATCATTTCCCCTGATTAAAAAACGTTGTTTATCACTATCATTTTTACTTGAACTACAAGTCAAAAATATAAAAAGGGTAACGATATAGAATAAATGCCTCATAACAACAAAACTATACTTTGATTTTATAATATGATAATAATCTAAAACTTTACTTCATCATACTTCAATATTAATTTCATCATCAAATTGTTAAACGAAATTAAAAATACGCTGCAAGCATAATATTTTTTTTTTTATATTCGCAAGTAAAACAGATATACCTAACAAAGGGCTTGTTACATGGAAGAGAAATTTATTGACGTAGAAAAAATTATTGCCGATAAAAATCCTGTTCTATATAAAAGAATGCCCAAATTCATTATTAGTTATCTAAAAAAAATACTTCATCAAGACGAAGTGAATAAAACACTTTATGAAAACAGGAATTTATATGGTTATGATTTTTGTCATGAAATAATAGAACGATTTAACCTATCCGTTAACGCAATAGGGGTTGAAAACATACCTAAGCAAGGAGGGGTGATCATTGCCGTAAATCATCCGTTAGGAGGAATGGATGCAATGGCCATCATACATGCTTTTTCACAAATTCGTTCAGATATTAAATTCATTGCTAACGATGTATTATTAAATTTAAAAAATTTAAAAAGCTTGTTTATTGGGGTCAATAAAATAGGAAAACATTCTCCTCATAACTTACAACAAGTAAATAATCAATACACTAGAGTAAATGATCTTTTTAAGTCGGATAATGCGGCACTTGTGTTTCCTGCAGGACTAGTAAGTCGCAAAAAAAAAGGAGTTGTTCAAGATTTAAAATGGAAAAAAACCTTTATAAGTCAATCTAAAAAACACAACAAACCAATAATTCCCGTATATTTAAATGGTGAACTTAGTGATTTTTTCTATCGCCTATCTAATCTAAGAATGGCTTTAGGTATAAAAGCTAATATTGAAATGCTTTATTTAGTAAATGAATTATACAAGCAGCAAAATAAAACGATAAATATTTCAGTAGGCAAGCTCATTCCCCCAGAAACATTCGATACTTCAAAAACAGATTATGAATGGGCTCAATGGGTTAGAAACATTGTTTACTCTTTAGATAAAAACACTTTTAGCAATGAAAAAAAATAGTGATTACATCATACCGCCAATTGATAGAGAGTTACTAAAAAGCGAGCTAAATGAAAGTGTTTTTGTCAGAAAAACGAATAAGGGCAACAATGAAATATACATAGTAAATCATCATAATAGCCCTAATACCATGCTCGAAATTGGCAGACTAAGAGAGCTTTCTTTTTCGGAAGCTGGTGGAGGAACTGGACAGGAGGTAGATATTGACAAGTATGACACTTCAGAAAATTGCTATGAACAACTCATCGTTTTTTCTCCAGAAGATCAAGAAATTTCTGGAGGTTATCGTTTTATTGATTGCTCGAAAATCATTAACACAGACCCTATAGCATTATCTACAGCGCATTATTTTACTTTTTCTGATACATTTATCAAAAATTACCTCCCCTATACCATTGAGTTGGGAAGGTCTTGGGTTCAGCCCAACTTTCAACCATCTGTAAACCCTAGAAAAGGAGTCTTTGCACTTGACAATTTATGGGACGGTTTAGGTGCTATTGCTGTTGACAATCCTCACATTAAGCATTTCTTTGGAAAAATGACCATGTACACGAACTACAATATAGAAGCTCGTGATGCATTGCTTTATTTTATGAACTATTATTTTCCAGATCCTGAAAAAATAGTCGTCCCAACTGTACCCATAGAAGTAAAATCATCACTGGTTGATTTTAAAAAAAATATAACTGGGCTTGATTTTAAAGAAGGAATTAGAGTGCTAAATTCCTATTTGAAGGAAAGAGGGGAATTTATTCCTCCGCTAATTAACTCCTACATGTCTCTTTCTCCTACGATGAAATCGTTTGGGACTGCTCCCAACAAAGAGTTTGGAGAGGTGGAAGAAACAGCTATTTTAGTTACTATAGATGACATTTATGATCATAAGAAAACGCGTCATATAGACACCTATAAAAAATAACACAACATATTAAAACAACTGAACTTACTACGGCACAATAGCTTTTATTCTGCGAACCTAAATTTCAGGTATTTAATATCATGTCCTTGATCATTGAATTTGTGCTCATAATGAGTCCTGATATCAAAACAATCGGGTTTTAATTCGGAATGATATAAGTCATACGTATATTCCATATTTCTTATATCCTTTCTTTCTTTTAACACTTCTAATGTATAAGTAAAAAGATCGGTATTATCGGTTTTAAATTTTACCCAACCATCAGTACTCAATACATTTTTATAAATATTCAAGAATCTAGGGTTGGTAAGTCTTCGTTTTTCATCTCGCACTCTGGGGCGAGGATCTGGGAATGTAATCCAAATTTCGTCTACTTCATTTAATTTCAAATAACTTTCCAAATGAAGTATCTCAGCTCTTAAAAAAGCAACATGGCTCAGTTTTTCTTCAATGGCGATTCCACTACCTTTCCATAGTCTATCTCCCTTTAAATCAACACCTATAAAATTTTTATTAGGAAACAAACGAGCCATGCCAATGGTATACTCTCCTCTTCCACAGGCTAGTTCTAGAACTATACTATTTTGATTCTTAAAATAATCAGTTTGCCATTTTCCTTTAATATTTTCATAACTATTTTTCCCAGGCTGAAGAATATTATCTCTTCGTTCATTTTCTTCAAACCTTTTTAATTTACCTCTCATAATCCATCAATTTCAGCTACTACAAACGTACTCCCACCGATATATATCAAATCTTCTGGTGATGCCTTCTCTTTCGCTATTTTAATCGCCTCATTCACTTTTTTGACACATAACCCTCTTAACCCTATTTTTGTAGCATTGTCATTAAGCTCTACTACATCCATACCCCTTGGAACATTGGGCTGGCAAAAATAGTAATTCGCCTCTTTTGGAAGTAGCTTTAATATTTTATTTATTTCCTTATCATTTACCATCCCCCACACTATGTGTAATTTTTCATAATTCAATGATAATAACTGTTCAAATACTGCAGATATACCTTCAGAATTATGAGCCGTATCACAAATAGTAAGCGGAAATGCATCAAGAATCTGCCACCTTCCTTTAATGCCTGTCAACTTGCTTGTATTCTCAATACCTACCTTAATATGCTCTTTATTAATATAATATTCAATATCATTTAAAACTTTAGTCACTTCAATCACACCCTGTAGGTTTTTAATCTGATATTCCCCTTTTAAATCTAGCTCAAAATCATTTCTATAAAACGCTACATTATCAGATGCAAATTTTATAGGTGCGCTTTTCTCTTTCGCCATTTGTAAAAACACCTCTTGGGTTTCAACATGTCTTTCTCCAATAATTACAGGTACATTTTGTTTTATAATTCCTGCTTTTTCTTTTGCTATTTCTCCCAACGATTCTCCCAACATTTGTTGATGATCATACCCAATATTGGTGATTAAAGAAACTAAGGGCGTAATAATGTTTGTAGAATCTAAACGCCCTCCTAAACCAACCTCAATTACTGCTATATCAACCTTATTAGTTGCAAAGTAATCGAATGCCATTGCTACAGTAGTCTCAAAAAATGAGGGCTTTATTGCTTCAAAATGAATTTTATTTTCATCTACAAAACCCACTACAGCTTCTTCATTTATTTCCTCTCCATTTATTTTAATACGCTCTGTGAAGTTTTTTAAATGTGGGCTTGTATAAAGTCCTGTTTTATAACCAGCCGATTGCAATATAGCTGCCAACATATGTGCTGAACTCCCTTTCCCATTCGTCCCTGCAATATGTACTGTCTTTATTTTTTGATGAGGGTTACCGAGCAGTTCACATAATTTCAATGTGTTTGAAAGGTCTTTTTTATAAGCAACACTTCCTACACGTTGATACATAGGTAATGAACGAAACAAATAGTCAATCGTTTGCTGATAAGTCATAACAAGTTCTTAATTAAAAATCGCACAAAAATAAAGAATTGAATGTAAACTTTAACAAGCATCTAAAGTTTTACAAAAACGATAATGATAAAGTAAAGGCTATAATTAATAACGAATAGTCAAGTCAAAAAAGAGTGCATTATTTCAAATACAGCACTATGTACAACGACATAAATTACCTCGATTTGATTATAAACTTTACTGTCCCTTTGGTTTGAGATAGTGGGGCTATATTGGGGTTTGTCTGACTAAAAGTAGTATTTCTTAATTGCTCTTTGTAAAAATTAGCCACACTTGGACTTACTGTGCTTTGAATAACTTGAATATTTCCCACATACCCCTCATCATCCACTACAAATGAAAATTCGATAATGCCATTCTCACTACTTGCGTCTTTCTTATTAGGTTCATTATCCCAAAACCAGCCGGATATTTTTAACGCAGGGGCGCCACCACCTCCTCCTTTATTGCCATCATAAACCGTTCTTGCATCCAATGTGCCTTCTTTACTTCCTTTGTCCCCTACAGTACTTTCATCATCGCCATTGTTTGCATTTTCAGGAGTAGCACTATCGCCAGATTCACCATCTGCTCCATCCTTTTTTTTATAAACTATTGGGTTTTTAACTTTTTGAGGGATTTCTTCTACTGGCTTCTCAATTACCTCTTCTTTTATAGGCTCTTCTATTGGTTGTTCAATCTCTTCTTTTGGTTCTTCTTCAATTACATCAGGGCTTTCTGCTGTTTGGGTAATCACTTCATTTTCTTGAACGTTACTATTTTCATTCGTTTCTATTATTTGTTCAACTATATTTTCTTCAACAACTTCTTCACTAGACTCCTCTGGTTGCGAATCTTCTACGTTTTGAGTGTCATTGATGGGTTCTACTGGTTGAATTTCTCCACTTCCTACTGATGAAGTGCCAAAATTTACTTCTATTCCATATTCTGGAAAAGGAGGATTTGGCTCCCTCCAAGCTACCATAAAAATAAAAGCTAACAGCAATAACACGTGAAGTGTAATAGACACTACCCAAGCCACATTTTTATTACTATCTTCTGTCTTCTTGCCTGACATATTTATCTTCTTCCTATCATAAAGTTATTACTAAATCTAGTTAGGCTTCACCGCTAGTGAAACCTTAGCTTCTAGAAGCGTTGCTATCCCAGCTACGTATGCTGTTTCACGTGTTGGCACCGATTCATCAATATGTAACACCACTACTCCTTGTCCTTCAATTAATTTACTACGTAATTCTCCTTCCAAACTATTTCTAGAGATCTTTTTATCATTAACGAAAAAATCAAGGTCTTTGGTTACCGTTACTGAAATTTTCTGCATTTCTAATACAGAAGCTTTACTAGATGGTAAATTAACAGGTAACCCTGATGGTGTAATAAATGAACTTGTAAGCATAAAAAATACTAACAACAAAAAAACAATATCCGTCATAGACGACATACTGAAGGAAGGATCTACTTTATGTTTTGATTCGAAGCCCATATTATGATTTTGGTTCTTGCAATAAATCAATAAATTCTATTGAAGTATATTCCATGCGATGCACCACCTTTTGTACACGAGTAATCAAATAGTTATACCCTAAATAGGCTAAAATTCCTACGAAAAGACCTGCTGCTGTGGTTACCATTGCGGTATAAATCCCTTCTGATAGTAATTTGGGACTTACAGAACCTTCTTCCTGAGCAATAGAAATAAAGGCTTGAATCATTCCAATTACGGTACCTAAGAAACCCAACATAGGAGCAGCTCCAGAAATAGTAGCCATTAATGACAAGTTTTTTTCTAGTTTAAATATTTCTATTTTTCCAACATTTTCAACTGCTACTTCAATCGTTTTTAGAGGGCTTCCTATACGACTCACCCCTTTGTCAATCATTTTGGCAATAGGTGTGTTACTTTGTGCGCAAAGCAATTTTGCCCCTTGGATATCTCCTCTTTGGACTTTATTTTTCACTTCATTCATAAAGTCATCAGGTGTTTTGTCTGCTTTATTGATTGTTAATACACGTTCAACAAAAATGTAAACTGCGCCAAGAGACAAAAGCAAAATGGGTATCATCATAAAACCTCCTTGAAAAAGGAGGTCTATGATTTTTACTGAATTATCGTGATTTCCAGTCGTTGCTAATGAATCGACTGCTGTAGTAATTTGTGCTAATATCATATTAATATTTCAAAACCCATATTTCATTACCGTATGTAGAACTAAAACTACTAGAAGCACTTTCTGCATCTTTCCATGTATCGTAATTACCCAAAGTAACTCGGAAATATTTATTTTTACCATACGGTTCTATTATTCCTACATTATCTCCACTTTTAATGATTTTATTAGCAAAATCCATCGCTAAATCACCATCAATGCTACTCGATACTATCACATAATAACGTTTAGTGGGGGCAGAAATTGTCTCTATCTCTCCTATTTTTGGTTTTGCATTTTGAGCGGCAATTTCATCCAATTTTTCTTGCACAATAGCTAATTGATCTAAAGGATACTGCTCTTCAGGATATAACGCAGAAGCCTGACTATATGAAGAGTGAGCTGCTGACCAAGATTCGTCCGAAAACTCAGCATCTCCTGCTGCTACCAATTTAGTATAATCTTCTTTTTTTCTTTTATCAGCTTTATCTTTTGCAATTTGCTCCTGCTTAGCTTTCTCAGCTGCCACTTGCTTGGGTCGCATAACAAACCAAAAATAACTTCCCGCACCTATCGCAACAATAATGATTACTGTGACAATAATCCCTATGGTTTTCCCACCCGAAGAAGATTCCTGTGTTTTTTTGGCATACGTTCCAGAAACATATCCAGCACCCCCTCCTGAGTTACCATCATCAATTTCGTCTGAACTATTTTTAGTAATTTCTTCCGAAATCTCAGGATCATCCTGCTGCATCGAAAACTCATCTTCATTTGAATTTTCTTCTAAAGTAACCTCACTATCACCTTCTTGACTTGGTTGTGAAATTTCTTCTTCTGCAATTTCTTCACTCACGGATTCCTCCTCTAGTTCATCTACAGGTTTATAATCCAAATCAGGTAAACCGAAGTTTTCATCAATATCATTGAATCCCTGATTTTCATCATTTATATTTTCTTCCAATTCATTTTTTTTCTTAGCCATAATAAAAAATTTAGCGTATAAGACGCATTATTCTATGATTAAACACATACAAAAATAAAGTAATTTTAATCTGACACAAATAATAACCTTTATATCCATCTGATATTACTTAAAATGAGTACGATATACCCCCTAAAACCTGAAAACCTCGCACTGGGTACCGACTATATAATTGATATTCATTACCTAAAATATTTTTCAAATGAACAAATACTGAAAAACGTTTAGAAAACAAATACTCTGCTTTAAAGTTTAAATCAATAATGGGATCAAGTACTATCGTACTACTTCCTTGGTCTAAAGCCTTTATACCTCCCATAAATGCTACGTCTGTTATAAGAAGTATCTTTTCATACAAGTTGAAAATACCCTGAATACCAATTTTATATTGAGGTCGATGCCAAGCTTCTTGGAGAATGTCCATTCTATACTCATAATAATCTCCTCTAGCCGACAGTTGAACTGTACTCCCGTTGGAATAACTAAACTGTCCATGAAAATTCATCACTGATATAGACCCTGTGTCATACACTAACAAAAACTGAGATTGATTATTGGGGTTATTCATAAAGAAGTGACTATTTTTATAACTACCATAATCTAATCCTACTTTCAACGTTGATTTAGCATTCATTTGAGCATTGAGACTTAGTCCTAATGTGTACAAATTATTCGTGAAATAAACTGGGTTATTTGGTGCGATAAAAGCATTTTCATAACTCACTTTACGATAACTATTATTGACTGTCGCCCCTTTGAAAAATACATTAACACCTACTTTATTACTTATTTCATAATCTGCACTTATCGCTGGATATACTCTAAATGATGCTAATTTACCTAACGTATCATCAGCATAGGTGACATTTACTCCTGCGGCAATTTTCGCACCGCTCAGCGTAAAACGATACTGAGGCTGGATATAGGCTAATATTCTTTTATGAGATGAGAAAGAAGAATCAGATTGATTTATGTGAATAAAACTTCCTTTAACAATAAAATTATTATCTTTTTTTAATTCAACATCAGTATTAAAATCAACACTTAGTGTATTTTCTTTTAACTCATAATTATCAGAAATATAATCATACTTCAATTCTACATCATACGCTATTTGAGTATCAATAGAAGATGCTATTGCCTTAACATTTAACTCATTAAAGTTATGTTCGATATCATCTGCTAGTATAATATTACCATCATTATACCCATAATAATGATTCTTTCTGTTTGAATAGGATATTTCTGACCCAATAGCCACTTTTCGAGAGAATATTCGTCCATATGCTTGTACTAGTGATGCGCCTGTCCCAGAATTTTCATCATCTATCGGTCCATTCTGAGAAGATAAGTGCTTTAAGTGAATTCCATAATTATAACGCTTATCTCTTTTATTACTGTAAAATCCCTCTAAATATGGAGTGTTATAGTTTCCGAATCCAGCCTTCACAAATCCATTATAAAGTTTTTCTAATGGCTGTGGTTTCGTTTTAAGTGGTCGTAACCTAAATTGAAGTGGCGGGACTTCAAAATTGAAATTTTTAAAATCATACCTAAATTGAGTACTTCTCTTTTCAACAGGTAAAGGAGGTACTTTTTCATAGTTTCTGCTTGCTTTCGGCAATGTTATTTCCCTGTTTTTAACTATTTCAACCTGCACCTCTTCTAATTCATTTTCCAAATGATCTTCCCAGTCGTCTTGAGAAAAAACAGGACTAGCTAGTAGAAAAAATACTACAGCATACAACAATTTATAATTCATGTGATTAATGATCCACATACGTAGTGTCTTTTTCTGTTAAAAGGGTATCACTTACATTCATGTCTTTTTGTTCTAATGCTTCAATTTCTAACAGTTTAATTTTTGCTATATCTACAATTTCTGGTAATGGAAAATCAGCTATAATAGAATTAAGAGTCCCTTTTGCTTGGAAAAACTCTTCATTAGCACTGTAATTATCTACGATTAGTAAAAACCCCATTCCTACCCAATATTCATAACTATTATAGCTGTTATTGAGTTCTATTAACGTTTCTATCGATTGTTCATGCTGACTGCGCAAATAAAATATTTTCCCCAATAAATATTGAGCTTCAGCGCCATTTGCATCTTTAGCAGTGTTTAACGTTTGAAGAAACTCATCTTCAGCCAACTCGAAATCTCCTTTTTCCATAGCCGACTTACCAATGTATAAAGAAGCTTTATTTTGATCACTTGCATTAGCACTTCCTACAGCAAGAATTTTAGTTGCATATACACTACTGGAGTCAAAATTTGAGAGAAAATAATTACACTCCATTAATCCAACCAATGAATTATTTTGCTCTTTCTTATTATTAGCTATAGAATATAGTTTCTGATAATAGTACAATGCATTATCATATCTTTTTTGTTCTTGTTCAAGTTTTGCCATTCTTCCCACAACCCTATTGTATTGTGGGTAATTTTTATTTTCAAGAATCAGACTGTAATACTCAAGTGCTTTTTCAATATTTTTTAAACGATTATTTAATTCACCCAAATAAAAATATGACTCAAACAATTTCGAACTCTCAGGGTAGCTGTCGATGAACCTCAGAAGCTTATTACTTGCTAATTCATATTGTCCTCCAAAATAGTATGTTTTTGCAGCTTCAAACTCTATACTTTCAGTACTCTCATCATTAGGGTTTGCCTTTTTAAAAATCGTTAGATATTGATCAAAATCTGTTGATTTATTTTGAATAGCTAACACCTCTTGCAATGGGAGTAAAGATTGTTGTGCAGCTTTATGACTACTATAATTTGAGATAAGCGTTTTATAATCTTTTGAACATTCCTCGTATTGCTGGAGGTTATATTTCGAAGAGGCTCTTTTTAAAAAGGCATAAGGAACAAATCTACTATTCACGTTTTGAGAAATTAATAAGGAGAATAACTTAATAGCTGCTTCAAAGTTTCCATTTTCAAAATTTAACTGTGCCAAATAAAACAAGGCATCATCATAATATTTAGAAGTAGCGTATTCATTTATTACCACATTATAGCTAGATACTGCTTTTTTAAAATCCCCTTCTATGCCATAAATAATACCAAGTTGTACTGCTGCATAATCAACATCTACCCTAGACAATGCAATTGACTCTTTATATTTCTGTATCGCAAGGCTATATTTTTTCGACACATAATAACAATCTGCTAAACGAATTAGAGCATCATTATATAAGGTTTTATTTTGTTGAGGATCATTATTATCTACATAATATTTAAAACTTGTTAAAGCATTTCTATACTCCTTAGTATTGTAGTAAATATAACCAATACTGTAACGTGCCTTTTGGGTTTCAGAAGCATTATTTTTACCATTCCACAAAACATGTTGATAATGTCTAAGTGCATCTGAATATTTACCTCCAATGGAATACGTTTCTGCCAACCAATAATGCGCTTTTATTTCAAAGGATTTATCTTGAGGCACGGAGATTGATTTATTAAAATACAGTACTGCTTTATTATAATTTGATTTATTAAACTCGTCCACTCCTTTATGAAAAGTGGCTTTTTGGAACACCTCATTTACTTTTGGTGTTTTATTTTTTATAGACTCTGTGTACAGAATAGCCTTTTCGTAGTCATTGGATTCAAAAAAAACTTCTGAGATAAAATCATTTACTTCATCTATATATTTCCCTTCTGGAAAATCATTTGCATATTCCTTTAAGCTCTTTTCAGCTTCATCTGATCTCCCTAAATCAACATTAAGCTTTGCATACTGATATAAGGATTCTTCGCACACCAACCTATTTGACTGTAAATTTCGAGACTTATTAAAGGCGGTAAGGGCAAACATCTTATTATTAGACTGTGCATACAACACTCCTAAATAATAACTAGAATAGTATCCCAAATCATCTTTACTCACAGAAGCCACCTTTTTAAAAAAGCGTATTGCCAATTCATTCTCATGATTTAAATAGGCTACATAACCAATTCTATACTGTAAAGGAATATCTATTTGACTAATTTTTACTTTTTCTAAGTAATGAGTATAATAACGACTTGCTTTTGGAAAATTTTCTAGATGATAATACGCATCAGCAACCAACAAAATCACATCATTCTGATTCGTAACTTTTTCTCTTCTGCTAAGTATAGGTTCTACATACCCCAAAAGCTCTTTGTATTCTTTTTTATGATAATAAATTGCACTTACCATATAGGGGACTACGTACTTATAAGCATCACTCTTTTCTGCATTTTTAAGATCTTCTAGTGCTTCATTATACATTTTAAGTTCATATTCAATATAACCTGCGTAATAATTAGAAGCTGCATAATATTCACTTTTTACCTTTTTAAGATTGTTGAAACGAGGAATAGCTTCATCAAATCTTCTTTTACTAAAAAGAGAATAGCCTAATTTAAAATTTATTTCATTTTTTTCTTCCTTCGAAAGATTTTTCCCTTTCTCAGCTTCCAAAAAATAATGAATCGCTTTACTTGCGTTATTTTCAGAATAATAAAATTTTCCCAATTCAAAATTTGCGGTTAACGATTTATGATGCGTTGGGTTTTGCTTAATAAATTGCTTTATTAAATATTCTCCATCATTGTTGTATAAATTTAATGCAGAAAATGCCAAATAATACTGCGCAATTATTCTGTTTTCTTCTTGTTTACTAGAGGTGCTGAGATAGGTTTCAAATTTTTTTCTCGCAGCTGAATAATTTGACTTAATAACTTGCTCCATCCCTTCTTGAAAAAACAGTTCAGAAGACTGATCCTGAATAGAGTTTTGAGCAATAAGGTTATCTTGAAACGTAAAAAATAAAATGTAAAAAAATAGTATATAATAAAGTCGCATAGAACGCTTCGGCTAAAAAAATATCAATGTAAAGTTATAACAATTATAACTTCAAATTATTGTCCAAAAATAATACCTTAAATGAATTTATACGGTAATTTGAATAACAAGTTATTCAAATTACCTACTCATTAGTATCTTTAACTTTAGAAAGTTCTTCTTCAAGAAGTTCAATTCTTTCAACATAATCTTGTTCTTTTCTAGCCATTTCTTCTTGTGTTGCCTGCAATTCCTCCATATTCTGACGCATTTCCTCTTCTTGTGCTCGCAACTCCTCTCCTTGTATCTGAGACTGTTCTAATAGTTTTTTTGTACGTTGATTAATTTTTATAGATGAAATTGTAGAAGCAATATTTTCAGCTAGGTTTTTTATAAAATCTATCTCAAACTCCTTAAACTCTTTAAAAGAAATTAATTCTATCACTCCATATACTTCTTCGTTAAGACTTAATGGGACTAGTAAAATACTATTAGGGTTACTTTTTCCTAACCCAGAAGTTACATTCACATATTGATCAGGAACTTCTCTCAAATAGATATGTTTTTTCTCCAATACACACTGACCAACTAACCCCTCTCCAATCTCTATACGTTTATCTATAAATTTTCTTCGTTCATAGGCATATGCTCCTAATAACTCAATATACTTATCATCCTCATCATCATTATTAATCAAGAACAATCCTCCCTGAACAATATTTAAGTATTTCACCAAATCACTTATTATATCGCTACAGAAATCTTGCATATTATCATTATTCATCTGTAGTTTCTCACCAAACGCTGCAAGCCCTTCATTCGTCCATCTACGATGTGTTTCCTCTATTTTAGACTTCCTTAAATTATCTCTCATACCAAGTAAGGACTTGCCTAAAACATCTTCGTCACTAGAAGCAACAAAATTAGCTTCAAAATCTCCTTCTCCTATTTTTCTAGAAAACTCAGCTTTTTGATATAACTCACTTTGAAGAATGTGTAAAGAGTTAGCCATTTCTCCTAACTCATTTTTTTCTGTAACTGCCAATGTATTCTCAGCACTTAAATTACCTTTCGCTAATCCGCTCAATAAAACATTCGTATTATCAATAGATGTAGTAATTCCAGAAGCTATATTCCAAATAATAAAACTTAGTAAAACCAACCCTAGCATACCCACCAAAATTGTAAGTATAAAGACATTATTAAAAGATGAAGTTATTTCTGAAAAAGGAATAATAACCCCTACTCCCCATGGTTTTTCAGAGCGACCTACTGAGATAGGTGCAAAAGAAACATATACATTGCTAGACATCTCTTCATCATACGTAACTAATGAAACAAATTCGCCTTCTTTAAGTTTTTGTTTTATATCAAAATCTAATGCTTTTGTAAAAGCTAACGAGTCTATAGAAAGATTAACTACGTTATCATTCGGGTGTGCTACTACCGTTCCGTCATGAGACAGTAAAAAAGCATAACCTGTTTCAAAAACATCTATATTGGTCATTTCACTATAGCCTTCTAATGACATATCTACTCCAATCACCCCTATCGTCTTACCTTCTTTTAACATTGGAGCCGTTGGCGAAACAGCTAACAACATTTTGTCAGAATTTAAATCATAGGAGTCAAATTCATAGGGTTCGGTTAACAATTCTTTTTGAGTATCATATAAACGATAGTAAAGCCCATCGTAATCGAACCCTTCTAAATCCTTTTTTTCTTCAGATGATTTAATTTCATCATGATCCCAATAACAATTAATACTTAAACGGCCATATTCATTAAACCAAGTAGAATCGATATACTGTAATTGCCAACTCATCCATACAGCTTCATATCTTGGGTATTCTTGGACAATATTTCTCATCAAACTGTACTGTAAATCTTCACGTTGCTCTAAAGGCAAATTGACATAGTCTTGCATAATATAGGCCATAGATCTCGTAATAGCCATATCTTCATCGAGTTTTGCTTTCACTTGATTGGCCTTTTGTACAGCATACGTATCTGCTAGTAATTTAGCCTCTTGAATTGCATTATTACGAAGATTGTAACTAATAAACCCTATGGTTACAATATAGATAAACGCCCCAATTCCGAGGATAAACAGTAACATTTTACTTTTTATTGTGATGTTTTTCAACATTCTGAAAGTGTATTGAATTGGTAATTGTGAAAACTATAAAAAAGAGTTGAGTCATAAAAGTGTTAAGGCGAAAATTACTTTTTTTCTTATATCATTGGAATTATATGAATTCTAAATATCATTTTAATATACAATTCACTTAGCTTAAAAGCCTGTTGTTTTCATTGGAAGAAAGCATCCTTTTTCATTATTGTATTTCCAATTGATTAATGTAATATTTTATATACCAACTCCCTAAGGACACTTCCTTCCCCTCCACTAAAACCTACGCCTTTCGAGCGTAAATCAGCCTCACTAATAGCGGCAATAATCACTACAAGTTTAGGCAAAGAATAATACTGAATGGCATTCAGATAATCCTTCACAAAGTAGGGATTAACCTTGAGTACTTTTGCCAAATTAGCTTGCGACTTATCCTTGGCATGTGCCGTCATCAGTAATTTACTAAAAAGAGCATAAATCATGGCGACAGTAGGAATAATTGGGTTTTTCTTGGGGTTAGCTTCGAAATAATTGACAATTCGATTTGCCTTCACTACGTCTTTTACTTGCAATGCTTTTTGTAACTCAAACACATTGTAATCTTTACTAATCCCTACATGTTTTTGAATAATATCTCCATTCAATTCAATTTTTTCAGGGTAGTTAATCAATACTTTATCAATTTCATTTGAGAGACGTTCCAAATCATTACCAATAAAATCAGCTAGCATTTGAGTAGCTTTCATATCAATAGTGTAGCCTTTACTTTTAATGTACCCACTTATCCAATTCGGGACTTGGTTGTCATACATTTTTTTGCTTTCCACCAATACGGAAAATTTATCTAACGATTTTCCTAAAGCCTTACGCTTATCAATAGTTTTATACTTATGGCAAAAGACTAAAATTGTTGATGGCAACGGTTGCTTAATATAGTCCAAAAGTAATTTTTGACCTTGTTCTTTAGCTATATCGAGTATTTCCTGTGCTTCTTTTACGATTACTACCTGTCGCTCTGCCATCATAGGAAAGCGTCTAGCATTGGTAAGAATTCCATTCATTTGGTGGTCTTTCCCATACATAATTGTTTGGTTGAATCCCTTTTCTGCTTCTCCCAATGCATTCATCTCTATATAATCAGAAATTTGATCGATATAAAAGGACTCGTCTCCTTGGAGAAAATATACTGGAGCATATTTATTGTTTTTTATATCTTTAAGTACAGAATCTGGAGTTGCTGGCATATCTGAAAAATTATAGCGATAAAAGTAATAG
This sequence comes from Cyclobacteriaceae bacterium, assembly GCA_029881895.1. Classification (GTDB taxonomy): domain Bacteria; phylum Bacteroidota; class Bacteroidia; order Cytophagales; family Cyclobacteriaceae; genus JAOUKH01. Next base: position 15,580 of record JAOULS010000022.1, read on the forward strand.
CTAATTGAAAATTATAAAAGTGGTTTTAATAAATACATCAAATCATTTTGGCGAATTTCATGCATTGTCCCTAGCATTTGCCCTAGCTTCCCTTCTGGAAACCCCTTCGTGGCAAACCATTCTAGGTAATACGTTGGCAATTCCCGAATTAGTCGACCTTTATATTTTCCAAAAGGCATTTTATACCTTACTAATTCTAATAGGAACGTTTTATTATCCATTCTTACTTTGATTCTTGAATTATGAACTAATTCACATTCGATTTATCGACACGTGTAGGCGTATCTCTTCCCGAAATTATTCCTTCTGCAGCAACAGAAATAGCTTTGATGGTATTTGTCATATGGCTTATATTTATCGTCTCTATTTCATCGCTCACCTGATGATAATCCTTATCAACATCAATTGGTGTAGTACTAATGCTATGTGCTGGAACGCCTAATCGAGCTAATGTGGCATTATCGGAGCGGTAGAATAAGTTTTGTGAAGGATAAGGATCTGGATAAAATGTATATGCTGTTCCTTCAACACTTTTTTGTAACAACTTACCAAAACTAGACTTTTCAAATCCAGTGATCCATGCAGTATTGGGGCCTTCTACCGCTGGTTTGCCAATCATTTCGATGTTAAACATGGCTACAATATGGTCGGGGTTTAGTTGTTTAGAAAAATATTGAGAACCATAACCTCCCACTTCTTCTGCTGTAAAAGCCACAAAATAAATTGTTCTTTCGGGCTTTTCTTTGCCCTTAAAATATTTCGCCAAAGCCATTACCGCTGTTGTACCAGAGGCATCGTCATTCGCTCCATTTGCAATAGAATCACCCTCTACTTCTTTTTGTATTCCAATATGATCATAATGTCCTGAAAAAAGAACAATCTCATCCTTTCTATTTCCCTCTATCATACCGCCTACATTTGCTAATGCTTTTTCTTCATATTTATTTATAAAATGAATTAAAAAATTAGTTGGAGACAAATCATCAATTAGTATATATACCGTACTACTCCCTTTATTCTTTTCAAATTTCATTCCTCCTTTAGAAAAATAGTGTTGATATCGGCTAAAAATAGTTTCGTGGGACTTATCTACAAATACCAAGGTAGAAGTCTCTTTTGATTGAACATTAGAAAAAGATTCTTGAAAATTTTGTTCTTTTGTTATTTTCACGATCTCAATTGTTGTTTCAGTTGTCCAAGATATTTCAGACTGGTTAAATAAACCAAAAACTTGGGATTCGTCAATTTTTTTTCCATTGATAGAGACATCTATTTCAGCAGTAGAGAGATTATAAATAAAAAACTCCTGCCTATAGGAGGATAAGCCCGGAAGATAGCTTAAACCTGTTTTCTTAAAATCATCAGCTATGATATCAGCTGCTTTTTCTATTCCTTCGGAAAAAACCTTCCTACCCTTAAGATCATCCGAACTAAGTACTTTAAGTTTATTTTCAACATATTTTTGGTTAATTTCAAAACTTGATTGTCCAAAAATTGAGCCATAGCAAATCAATGCTAAAAGAAAAGCCACACTCTTTTTAACTACTTTATTCATAACTTTGTTTTTATTTAATCACCCAAAATATAAGAGAATTATTTTTAACACCTCAATAAATTCTTTTTTTAAAAAATGATTGATAGATGACACCTAAATATAATCATTGGGTATTAATATTGTAAATGTTAACTTTGGAAGCAAAAATAAAACAAAAATGAAATACATAGTACCTCTATTCACAATAGTTCTCCTCCTCACCATAGGATGTTCCTCTGGAAAAAAACAATTAGAACACGGGCAGTATTACACCGCAGTAATCAAATCCATAAATAGATTAAAAAACAATCCTGATCATAAAAAATCTAGAGAAACACTTCTAAGTGCCTATCCATTTGCAATAGAAACACTAACCGAGAGTGCTAAGCAAGGAATAAGCACTAATCAGCCTAATAAATGGAGAAACGCTGTTTCTCAATATGAAAAGCTACACAGCATGTACAATGCAATCAAGAGTACTCCAGGGGCTAGAGCAGTCATTACAAATCCAAAAAGTTATTACAATGAGCTTTCTGATGCGAAAAATAATGCCGCTGAAGAAAGTTACAATGAAGGTGTTATTTCATTAAACGGAAATAACAGGGAGTCTGCAAGAGCTGCTTTTTTTCACTTTCAGGATGCTCTTTCTTTTGTCCCTAATTACAAAGATGCTGTTGAGAAAATGGAACAAGCGCGTTTTGAAGCTACACTAAAAGTAGTTATAGAGCAAATTCCTGTTCCCACGCGCTACCAACTTAGCGCTAACTTTTTTCAAGACAAAGTGGAGGAATTTCTAAGATCTACCCAATCTGGAAGTCAATTTGTTGCTTTCTACACTCCTGAAGAAATTAAAAAAAACAAATTAGCCTATGTAGATCAGATACTACGCATACAATTTGATGATTTTGTTGTGGGCCAAGAATTATCCAAAGTAGAAACCGAAACATTTGAAAGGGATAGTGTTGAAGTTGGCAACGTTGAAATGGAAGATGGCAGCACAAAAAAAGTGTATGGTACTGTGAAAGCTAAAATAAGTATTTTTAGTAAGCAGCTAAAATCGGAAGGCATGGTAAGTATGAAAATTTTAAAACCAGATGGAACTGCCTTAATAAAACATGAGAAATTTAATGGTACCTACATATGGCAAGAAAAATGGGCGACTTTTAATGGAGATGAACGTGCTTTAACAAAAGAACAACTTCGACTATGTAAAAGAAGTGAAATGCATGCCCCTCCACCTCAAGATATGTTTATCAGGTTTACTGAACCAATATACAACCAACTAACTAGCCAAATTCGTCAGTTTTATAGCCAGTATTAGTATGATCTCTACTCGTTTAAAAACAAATTTAGTTGCACTACTGAATCTTCGTGAAGGAGATTCAGAACAACGAGATACTTATCTAGAGTCATTTAAAAATGAAAGCATATTTGTTGCTTTTTTAAACGAGTTTATACCACTTGGATTAGTAAATGAACAATCCAAAAAAGAGTTATACAATATATATGGAGATTCACAAATAAATTTAAAAGTAGATAAACAGCTTAGTAATTTTTATAAAAAGCACAACCTAAAACGAGACATCTACAACATAGCCGACAGCATCACTTACATAATAATTGAAGAAGAGAACATTGTAACTGAAGAAATTAATGATGACTTTATAGACATAAAGCTCGTGGCAAGTTTGTGTAAATATCAAGGGCGAACTTACAAGGCAACTGACAAAACTTTAAAAGCCATTGGTCAAAAACTTAGTGAAAACGTTTTGCAACCCACCAACTTTTGGCTTGAACATCTCCCTTTTTCTAGTTATTACAAAGAGTCTGAACGGTATTGGCAAGTAGCAGGTGTTTTTAAACAATACACTTGGGGTAAACTTTTCCTTCCTCAGCATCAAGATAAAAAAGTGTTTTTTTCTGTTGGCATTCACCTTAAAGAAAACTGTTTGTTTTATGGATTGGATTGTCTACGATCAG
>JAOULS010000225.1 GCA_029881895.1 Cyclobacteriaceae bacterium
AACATTAATAAAATGGAATCCTGCAGTAAAAACAGCTAAAGATCGTGATGAAATATTAAACGCAGTCCTAGAGGATAGAATTGATGTAATCGCTACGGATCACGCTCCACACACTTGGGAAGAAAAACAAAACAACTATTTTAAAGCCCCCTCTGGAGGACCGTTGGTACAGCACAGTTTAGTCGCCATGATTGATTTATATCGCCAAGACAAAATTTCGCTAGAAAAAATTGTTGAAAAAATGTGCCATAACCCTGCTATTTTATTTAATGTCGAAAAAAGAGGATACATCAGAGAGGGATATCACGCAGATTTAGTATTAGTCGATTTGAACCAACCTTGGAAGGTGGAGAAAGAGAATGTTATTGCTCAATGCGGATGGTCTCCTTTTGAAGGGCATAAGTTTACATCAAAAATAACACACACTTTTGTTTCGGGGCATCTCGCTTACAACGAAGGTGTTTTTGACGAGTCAAAAAAAGGAGAACGTTTATTGTTTAATGAATAAAATTGATAATTGTTTTTTTAGGCATTTGAAAAAAGTGGTCGTTTATCTAAAATGATACATTCTACTTCTCCATATCTTTTAGTTCAAGATTTAAAGCTTTAGTAGACATTTGGATTTCTATAAGAGAGACCGTAAGCGATAACAACAAGGCTAAAAGACTCGCCCCAAAAAGATAGTTAGCAGCAACATTTAGTTCTTGAAATAATAAAAACATACAAACTACTGTAAGTAAAAAACTGAAAACGCCAAACCCCTGCATCCACCTAATCATATTTAATCGTTTCTTTAAATTTTCTATCTGATCAAAGATAATGTCATCATGATTTGGGTTGGCTTTGTATTTAGCATGTAGACTTCGTATTAATGTGGCTAATGCTAAAAACCTATTAGTAAAGGCTAAAAGTAAAAGTGTAATGGCCGGAAAAAGTAGCGCTGGTGTAGAAATTTCTATTTGCATATTCGAAAATAGCCCTATTTATTTTCTTTACAAAGTATAGAATAGCCCTATTCCAACGTTGGGTGAGGCTAATATTCGTTTCGCTGCTACTGCGAAAAAAGCAGAACTTGTCACGCCAAAATTATTTTTTATTTTATAACTAATTTCAGGACCATACGCTAGATACTCTACCTTGTTGGCGAATACACCATTGCCTATCGTTTCAGCTGCTGTTGCATTATTTAATGGTTTAACCCCATTTACTTTTACCGTTAGTATTAACTTTTTATATCCTGTATACCCTATTTCGTAGGTATATCTAAACTCATCAGAAAACCCTTGCGTTCTATTATTAAACCCTACTCCTACATTCATATACCATTTATTAAATCCTCTTCCTGCATCCACCATAACCATCTGATTAAATTCTCCATCACCAGTTTGAAGAAATGTTTGATCTTTTAAAGCACTTTTCCCTAGAGGTAATCCAACTATTAAAGAAGCGCTAACCGCCACAGGCTTTTTGTGGGTTAGACCAATTTTTATTCCTATGTCGGTGTCTCCGAAAGCATTTAACTCATCACCAGGTAGTATTACACCTGTTTGTGTATTCTGAACTTCATTAAGTGTGCTTCTTACAAAAAAAGGAACATAGGCAATTGCTGTAATCCGATCAGTTATACCATATTCACCATACAAGCTAGTGGTATAGAGGCTGATCGTAGTGATGTCAATCACATTTCCCTCGCTATCAAAATATTTATTGGCTATAATAGCCGTTTGTCCAAATTTAAAAAAACCTTTTCCTTTTTTTTGAGGCCATCCTCCTCCAGCAATAGTAAAATGACTCGCTAAAAGTAAACTCATTGTAAAAAAATACAGTATATAATTTTTCATTTTTTATTAGTTAAATTTTCCAAATCCAAACGTTATTCCAGCAGGTTGACATAAGATTACAACGTATTGATAACGATCTATACCTACTCCTGCGTCAGCACTAGTGATATTGAAAGACTTTGCTCCCCCTGATGTGATCTCTCCTAAATTTAAACCTGATGCTTTAACGATCTGCCCATCCGTACTATTCGATAAAAAAACAAATGTTCCTAGTGCAAAATCAGTATCAAAATCATTTAGTAATTGTAAAATAAGCTCATTTTCAATGTTTTTATATAATAGAGCTGTTCCTTGAGCATTGTACTTTCCTTTTCCTTGAAAAGTAGCTGTTTTTTGAACGTCTTGGATGGTCTCTTGCGCCACCACAAAAGTAATTGCTCCTTGTACATTTTTAACCGTATAGGCAACTGTTACTTCCCCGAAATCTATTCCAGAAACCACTCCATTTCCATCTATGTAGGCAATATCTGGGTCAGTTGATTCCCAATATACCTTTACATTTTCTTCTCCTCCCAAAATATTCGTATACTTTGTTTCGAATAGGTAATTTTCGCCTTTGGCTAGGGATTGAATTGGATTTATTAATTCAATGTTTTCAGAATTTATATCAACAAAATCGGTTCCCACACAACTTGATAGTGCTAATATTAGTAGATAAAGAAGTCGTTTCATTTCACTTTTATTTTTTACAAAAATGTGTAGTTCTCACTAAAAAATATGTCGGATATATAACCTTTCCAGTAATTAAATAACATAAAATAGCGCTAAATACACTACTTGTTAGTTTAAATAATTGGTAAGATTGAAAAGTGTATTACTTTATTTTTATATTGTAAATTAAAAACACACAAATGAAATCTATTTATACATTATTATTTTCTATTCTTTTACTTTTTCAAGTAAATGCACAAACATTAAAACCTTATGTATTAGGCGTATCTTCATCCGAAACTATTTCGACTCTAAAACCGATAGTTACAAAATCCCTTACTTCTAATGGGTTTAAAGTAGTTGGCTCATATACCCCCGCTTCGGATAAAAACAGACTAATTATTGTTGTATCTCACAATCAACTAGAGAAAGCCGTTCAAAAAGTGGGAGGACTTACAGGGTTTGCCGCCACATTACGTGTTGGCATTACTCGAGAAGGAGCTATTACTAATGTTTCGTATACAAACCCAACCTACTGGGGAAATGCCTACTTTAGGGAAGATTTTGATAAAGTAAAAGAAAACTACAACAATATCGTTACGGCTTTTAACACAGCATTTAAACCGATAGAAGGATATAAAGGGGTCCCTTTTGGATCTAAAAAAGGTGTTGAGGCTAATGAGCTTCAAGAATACCAGTATATGATGGGAATGCCCTATTTTGATGATACAGAAGAACTGAAGTCCTTTGATTCATATACAGAAGCCATATCAAAAATAGATGCAACCCTAAAAAAGGGAGTTCCCAATGCTACATTAATCTACAAAGTGAATGTGCCAGGTAAAGAATTAACCGTTTATGGAATAGCACTTTCTGGAGAAGATGGAGAAAGCTCTTTTTTACCAAAAATTGATATCTCAACACCTAAACATACTGCCTTTTTACCTTATGAGATACTAGTAATGGGAGACGAAGTACATATGTTACATGGTCGTTATCGTATAGCCGTATCTTTCCCCGATTTAACCATGGGTACTTTTACGAAAATTATGTCAACTCCTGGTGATATTGAGGATATGTTGGATAAAATAGTGGAATAAAAAAACAATACATTTTTATGTAGTATTAATTCTTAAACTATTTTCAGAATTACCAATCACCTATATTTGTATTTATTAAAAATTATTGAACATATTAGTGTCAATTATAGTTAACACTATAAACAAATAGAAAACATGTACGTAGCATTTGATGAAATAGAAGATAACGCCAGAGTATGGATTTATCAAGCAGACAGAAAATTATCAGATACAGAAGCTGAAAAATTAGAAAACGAAGCGAAAGTATTTACAGAACAATGGGCTGCTCATGGCACAGGTTTAATGGCTTCAGCAAAAGTATTTCATCATCAATTTTTGATTTTGACAGTAGATGAATCGCAACATGGGGCTTCAGGCTGTTCTATTGATAGTTCTGTGGCTTTTATTCGCAATGTAGAACAACAGTATGGAATAAATTTTTTCGACAGAAATAAGGTAGCGTTTCTTCTCAATGAAGAAATTTATTTGGAGTCAATTCAAAATTTAAAAAATAAAATTGAAAAAGGAGATATCGCAAGTGACACCCTTACGTTTAATAATTTGGTAGCTACAAAAGGCGAAATGAAAGAAAAATGGGTTTCACCTGCTCAAAACACATGGTTGGCTCGTTACTTTTAATATGAATGTCTTTGGTAATCAATCATTTTGATTAATTTTAGAAAACACTACTGATGTGATATGAAAATAAAGGTTATTTATTACGGATTAATTTTTATACTTCTAAGCTCATGTTCTGCTTCCAAAAAAGCAGAAAAAACATTTGAAAGAGGTGAATTTCAAAATGCCATTTATAAATATGAAGTTCTCTTAAAAAAGGAACCTAATAATGCTAAAGCCAATTTTTTAATGGCGGAGTCATACAGGCTCTCCAATAGAATACAGTCTGCTACACCCTTTTATGAAAAGGCTATAAAAAATGGTGTAAAAAACGACTCTGTAGGTTATTTGTATGCTTTTGCACTCAAATCATCGGGAGATTACAAAGGCGCAAATAATCAATTAGAACTCTTTGCTTCCAGTACTACAAATGACTATTATTTAAAAAGAGCAAACGATGAAATTCAGAACATCAGCTACCTTGACAAACTTCGTGAAAAACAAAATTACTATCGCATAAAAAACTTAGGGAAAATAAACACACCAGAAGCTGAATATTCACCTGTCTATGAAGATGGGCATCTTTATTTCACCTCTAGTAGGTCTGATAAAAGCAAAGTGTATAAAGCCACAGGCACTCCATTTAGCAATATATATCGCGTGCCAACAGCTGGTGCAAAAGTAGATATAGAAAAAATTGAACTACTAAGTGAAACAATCAACAACTTTGACATCAACGAGGGCTCTGTAACATTTTCGCCAGATGGAAAAACAATGGTTTTTGCACGGGGCAACAATGGAAAGAAAAAAGGATCGGCCGATGTGAATTTGTTT
>JAOULS010000226.1 GCA_029881895.1 Cyclobacteriaceae bacterium
ATATCCTAATTGGGCAAAATAGAACGCACTATCGGGCTGAGAAAATAAATACCCATCCCAAGAAAAAGAATATAAAGCATCAATACGAGTAGTATCAGATTGATTCAGATCACTCCAAACCAACCACAGACTATCAAGATTATCTTGCCCTATTGTTGGAAAAGACAAATACATAAAGCAAACCAATAAAAATTTCTTCATTTAGTCAGTATATCCAATTTACCTCTTTAATACTACATTTTCTTTTCGGAAAAAACACCTTCTTATTCGAGAAAATTAACTCAAATACTTCTCTACCAATTTTTCAGCACATCGTTCTCCATCCATTGCTGCCGACACTATGCCTCCTGCATACCCTGCTCCTTCAGCACAAGGATAAAGACGTTTGAGTTCTACATGTTCGAAAGTAGTTTTATCACGAGGAATACGGACAGGTGAAGAAGTTCGACTTTCGACTCCCACAATTTGAGCTTCGTTGGTATAGTAGCCTTTCATTTTACGACCAAAAGCTTGAAATCCTTGTTGTAAGCTACTCCAAATAAATTCTGGCAACACATTTCTTAGCTCTACACTTTTCAATCCAGGTTGATAAGAAGTATTCATCAGTGTATCGGAAGTTTTTTCCTCCACAAAATCAACCATACGCTGTGCTGGGGCTGTTTGATCCCCACCTGCTATTTCACAAGCTTTTTGCTCAATATGCTGTTGAAAATACATTCCTGCTAAAGGGCCATGTTCTTTAAATTCGGAATAATCATCCTCTCTCACTTCTACTACTATACCCGAATTTGCAAATTCAGAGTCCCTACGTGAAGGACTCATTCCATTCACCACTACTTCACCTGGATTGGTAGCCGAAGGAACAATAAACCCTCCTGGGCACATACAAAATGAAAACACGCCCCGCTGTTTTTTATCAAAAGTAGCCTGATGAACCATACTATATGATGCCGCTGGCAAGTAATCTCCTCGGTCTACTTGGCAATGGTATTGAATTTTATCTATAAGATTTTGCTTATGTTCGACACGAACACCCAATGCAAAAGGTTTTGCTTCAATTTTAATTTTATTGTGATACAACAATTCATATACGTCACGGGCTGAATGACCTGTAGCCAAAATCACTCCTTCACCCATTATTTTATCTCCATTTTGTGTAATCACCCCTTTCATCTCTCCCCCTTCAATACTGAAATCTATCAATTTAGTGTCAAACAAAACCTCGCCACCAGCATCAATAATACTTTCACGCAATGCCTCTACTATTTTGGGTAATTTATTCGTTCCAATATGTGGGTGTGCATCATATAAAATTTCTTCTCGAGATCCATGGCTCACTAATATTTCTAAAACTCTACGCACATCTCCTCTCTTCTTCGATCTGGTATACAGTTTCCCATCAGAATAAGCTCCTGCACCTCCTTCTCCAAAACAATAATTCGATTCTGGATTTACAATATGTTCTTTATTTATTGCCGCTAAATCCCTTCTTCTCGTTTTCACATCTTTTCCTCTTTCAATAACGATTGGCTTAATACCTAACTCTATTAGGCGTAATGCAGCAAATAATCCTGCTGGGCCTGCCCCTACAATTACTACTTGTTTTTCATCCTTTATATTTGGGTATTCCTTTTTATAGCGCACCTCTTTCGTTTCCTCATCAATAAACACCGCTACAGAAAGACGAATTTTAACATTTTGAGACCGAGCGTCTATAGAACGCTTTATAATCTGAATAGTAAAAGAAGATTGATAAGGAATTTTTAATCTCTTCGCAATAAATTTTCGAAGATGATCATCATCCATCCCTACTTCAGGATCAACAACTAAATCTATGTTTTTTTTCATATGTCAAGGTATTTATCCTCAAAAGGGTACTATTTTAGAAAAAAATTTGTGTTAATACACACTATTAATTCATACCATGTTTTTCAGCAGGAAAAACATATCCGACATTCAAGCCTACATGCATGGTTCTTGAAAACTCACCTTTTCTCAAATCAATAAATTTATCAACATCATTATCATTAATATTTACGTTTCTATATCCTATTCCATACCCCAAAAACATATCAATGGTAAAGCCTTTTCCATAGGTACGTGGCAGGTACCTATAGCCCAACATTGGTGCCCATTCTATTCGTTGTTCCGAAGCAGTTAGAGATATTATCTCATTAGGAATTGTGGTGGCATCATTTACAAAATGACTTACATTTTCTAAATAGATGCCATGTCCGAAATACCACAAACCAAATACATTATCTGGTTTGTAAAATTTTTGTCTTACTGAAATAGCACTTCCACGTGTATATAGTTCATTTATAGCGATTCTATCATCTGCTTTAAAAAATGGATTTCGTTTTATAGTAAATTCAAACTCATAGCCTAGTCTTTCTTGCAAATAAAATTCCAACGAAATAGGCACTAAACCAAAAAACGATAAAAGTGGATTTCCTGAAACAATAATTCCTTTAAATTCATTTATTCCTTCATCAAAATATTTAAACCGTTTTCCTTTAAACAAAAAATCAGCCACTCCATAATTCTTTTTACTCACTATCGGAACTATAGGGTTTTCTTCATCTGACTCTTCATAATAAGGCTTATAGTAACCACTTAACTCACCTTTTAAATTATACATTTCCCAAACCCCCACCTTTTTGTCATCAGTAACAGTACCTTTTATTTTCTTTTTACCATTGGCATAAAAACCTGTATACTCCCCTGAACCGTTTATAAAAGTGCATTGTCCTTCAATATTTCCATCATCATAATAATACACCCAATTGCCCACGCTTACTTCACTCTCTACAAAACCCTGTGCTTTAAGTTTACCATTAGGGTAATACTCTTTATAAATACCATTATCGGCAACAAGAACACTTTTACTTTTTAATTTTCCATTGGGATAAAAAAGATTCCAATCTCCTTCTTTCATTTGATTTACATATGAACCTTCCGATTGAAGGTCTCCGTTATCGAAATAATACTCCCAATGACCAACCTCAGTACCGTTTTCATAATTTCCTTTTGCAGACATTAATGAATTTGGATGATAATAGATCCACTCACCTGATTTTTTTCCTTTTGAGAAAACCCCTTCTGCTGATTTCACACCATTTTCATGATAAAAAATCCATTTTCCTTGATTCGAATTTTTTTCTTTAATTCCTCTACTTTTTACAACACCCGAACTATAATAGCCAATATACTTTCCTTTATTTTCATAAAAATCTACCCTTCCTTTTTTTGTACCATCTTCATAATAATAATACCACAACCCGTTCCTTTTATTATTTGAAAACGACCCTTTACTTTTCACCTCTCCCGTTTGATAATAAAACTTCCATTCACCCAAACGGGTTTTATCATCTACATTCCCTGCCATTTTCTTTTTTCCGTTTTCGAAAAAATATTCCCAATACCCAAAAGATTTGCCATTTATTAGTTCACCTTTCATTTTAAGGTTTCCATTTTCGTAATAATATTCCCATGAACCATTAGGGACTCCATTTTCGTATAAACCCCTTCTATCCATCCTCCCATTCATATAAAAAGAAATATAGCTACCTTGAAGAACATGAATGTTAGAATCTTTCAAATAATATACTTCGCGAATTTGATTTTCGTTTTCCTTAAAAAAAGACGCACGTCTCACCTCTTGTGCCACCACAAAATGGCTGCAAAATATGTAAAAAATTAATCCCAGAATTACGCTTATTCTCAAAGTATTAAATAGTTATACGTGTTTAAGACAAATTTATCAATCCTTTTTATTTCTTGATTACTTTTCTCATTAATTAAATGTTATCATTTTGAAATTTCCTCATAATTTGACGCATATTTGACCATAAAGAGTAGGGGCATTTCATGTTTATTATTGTAAATTTGGTTTTTTTAAACGAACATACAAAAACTAACAACATGTCATCTGATACCTTAAAAGAAGAAAATAAACCTACTAAAAAAGCTTCTAATGATTTATTTGAGTCACCTGATTTTTACGTTTTAGACGATTTATTAACTGAAGAACATCTATTAATCCGAAGTTCTATTCGAGATTTCGTAAAAAAAGAAATATCACCATATATTGAGGACTGGTGTCAAAACGCTCACTTTCCTTTCGAAATTGTTAAAAAATTTGGTGATATAGGTGCTTTTGGCCCCACTATTCCAATGGAATATGGCGGTGGAGGTATGGACTATATCTCATATGGTCTAATTATGCAAGAGATAGAGCGAGGAGATTCCGGGATGCGCTCCACGGCATCTGTACAGGGCTCATTAGTCATGTATCCTATTTTTAAATTTGGTTCCGAAGAGCAAAAGAAAAAATTTCTTCCCAAATTAGCTTCTGGAGAATACCTAGGCTGTTTTGGACTTACAGAACCAGATCATGGATCAAACCCTAGTGGAATGGTAACAAATTTCAAAGATATGGGCGATCATTATCTTTTAAATGGCGCCAAAATGTGGATTTCGAATTCTCCAAAAGCCGATATTGCAGTAGTATGGGCTAAAAATGAAGAAGGAAGAATTCACGGATTGATTGTAGAACGAGGCATGGAGGGATTCACCACACCCGAAACGCATAACAAATGGTCGTTGAGAGCTAGTTGCACAGGTGAATTAGTTTTTGACAACGTGAAAATTCCAAAAGACAATTTATTACCAGGAAAAAGTGGTTTAGGCGCACCTTTGATGTGCCTTGATTCGGCTCGATATGGAATAGCCTGGGGAGCGATAGGAGCAGCAATGGATTGTTACGACTCAGCTCGCAGGTATGCTCTTGAGCGTATACAATTCGGCAAACCCATCGCTTCATTCCAGTTGATGCAGAAAAAATTATCTGAAATGCTTACCGAAATCACCAAAGCCCAATTACTGAATTGGAAATTAGGAAAATTAATGGATGAAGGAAAAGCAACTACTCCTCAAATATCAATGGCCAAAAGAAATGCTGTTGAAACTGCTCTAAACATTGCGCGTGAAGCTCGACAAATGCACGGTGGT
>JAOULS010000227.1 GCA_029881895.1 Cyclobacteriaceae bacterium
GTGCCAGCAACAGTATAGATAAATTTCAACAGGATAAAAAATCCTATTACTGTCAAATAATATGGTATATTCTTGTTTGCAGTCACTGTTTTTTTTTAGTATGGCGTTATCTATTCCTCCAAGCTGTAAATAAATATCAAAAGGATTGCCTTGTCAGTCCTCCACATCAATTCATGCCGATTTAGCAATTATTCGTCTATGTATTATCCACTATCTGCCGTAAGCCCAATTCTTAGGCAAATTAACAATCTCAATAATTTTGTCTTCTTTAAATTTGAATAGCACGTAATTCATGACTGGCTCACTGTTAAAGCCTTCCAGCCATTGCTCTTGAATACAATACTCACCAAATTCCCTTCGTCCTACAATTTTCATTTGTCCTGATAAACTTTTGGCATAAAATGCGGTAGAATATGTAAATCTAACTTCTTCAATGTTCTTTTGAGTTACTTTATTTGGAAAAGTAACAATTCTAATTGAGTCATGCATATGTCGTAAGTACTTCTCAATATCACGTTGGTTAAAAGCTTCTATTTGATAGTCTAAGATTTCCGATTTTGTCTGGGAGAATGCAAGGTCTGGAATACTAACAATAATTAAAAACACTAAGAAATATTTTGAGATCGTACTTTTCATAATATGGAAGTTGAAAATTTGATATATATGCTAACATCCCTATATCCCACACAAGTGTAGGTTTTAGAAATTATAATATTAATAAATATAATTGTTTTTTTTACAATTTTGAAATAATTCAATCTCTATCTCAAAAACAAACACATCTAAAAATAAACGACTAACAAAATACTATTTTCATCATTCTAATGGCTTTTTATTAATCTTCTACTTCTCCTTTTCAAAAGGAGAATTGTTGTATTTCATAGAAAGAAGAAAATGTTTAAATACGTTTTTTACTGACAAAGGAAGTCGATTTAATTTACGTTGATAAAAAATTATATGAATTTTAACAAAAAAAAACAAGCACATATAAGATTTATATATTAAATTTATAGCTCATTAAATTATATATCATGAGTAACGGAACGGTAAAATTTTTCAATAATGCAAAGGGATTTGGATTTATCACCCCTGACGATGGCAGTAAAGATGTATTTGTACATAAAAACGAATTGTCTGTAGAACTAAATGAAGGAGACAAAGTAAGCTATGATGTTGAGGAAAGTCAAAAAGGATTAAACGCTGTGAATGTTAAATTATCATAACGGCAGTTTATACGTCTTTGTAATTAATAGTCTGTCATAATTGATGGACTTTTTTATGATTATCCCCTCCTCCTCTCGTTATTATGTTACTTCTTATTTCTCCTGCTAAATCTTTCGATTTTGAGTCACCTGCACATATTCTACGTTCATCTACCCCAGAATTTGTAGAGGAGTCTACTACGCTTATTAAAAAAATGGCCACTTTTTCTCAGAAAAAGTTAGAAGAACTAATGCATATTAGTCCAGAATTGGCTGCACTTAATTTCGGCCGATATAAAAAATGGTCGCCACAGCCAAAAAAAGAAAACACAAAACAAGCGCTATTAGCCTTCAATGGAGAAGTATTTAGGGGTATAAATGCTAAAGAAATGACCGAAGATGATCTTGAATATGCTCAAAATCACTTACGAATTTTGTCGGGTTTATATGGCGTTTTACGTCCTTTAGATCTTATGCAGCCCTATCGGTTAGAAATGGGGACAAAATTACACTACCTCAATCACAAAAACCTATATCAATTTTGGGGCGATAAAATAACGAATAGAATCAATGAAGATTTGGGAGGGACAGATTCACTTATCAATTTAGCTTCTACTGAATATTTCAAAGCGGTAAAACTCCCAAAGCTTAACGCAAATGTTATTACACCTATTTTTAAGGACTTTAAAAACGGGACGTACAAAATGCTGATGACCTATGCTAAAAATGCGAGAGGTGCTATGGCCAATTATATTATAAAAAATAAAATTACCAATCCTGAGCTAATAAAATCTTTTAATAGTAATGGCTACCTGTATGATGCCTCCCAATCTGACAATCATAATTGGGTGTTTTTAAGAGGGTAGCAAAAACGTGTTTATAAACAGCCTGTTCTGCCTCCATCAACTGGAATATTAACGCCATTAATATAACTTGCCGCAGGGCTGCATAAAAAAGCTGCGGCATTCGCTACTTCTTCCGCTTCTGCAAATCGTTTTGCTGGGATTTCGTTAATCATAGCATTTTGCACTTCTTGCTCTGTTATATTTATTTTTTTAGCCTTATTTTCAATGATGGCTGCCAAGCGTACCGTCATAGTCGCCCCGGGTAATACATTATTTACCGTAACCCCAAATTCACCCAATTCAGTAGCTAAGGTTTTTGCCCAGCTTGCTACTGCTCCACGAATAGTATTTGAAACACCCAACCCCTTTAGTGGCATTTTTACTGAAGTAGAAATAACATTTACTATTCGCCCAAATTTTGCTTTTTTCATACTAGGTACTACGGCTTGTGCCAAGATTTGATTATTTATCAAATGAGCATTAAATGCTTGTCTAAATTCATCAATGTTGGCATCGATTGCTTGCCCACCCGCAGGACCTCCAGTATTATTAATTAAGATATCAATAGTGTGATGTTCCATAAATGCATCTATTACTTCTTTCACCTGTGAAGGGTCCGAAAAATCAGCAGCAAGATGTGTATGCTTCTGATTATTATTTGGCAATTCAGCAGTTACTTGTTGCAACTTCCCTTCATTACGAGCCATTAACACAATATTTGCGCCCATACTTGCCAATTCCATGGCGATTGCCTTTCCAATACCTTGTGTACTACCACATACTAAAGCTGTTTTTCCAGATAAATTGAGATTCATGTTTTCAAAATTAAAATTTTACTAAATTTAATGAGAAATTATTAACCAACACTTAGAGCATCTACAAAAATGGCAATTCAACGACCTTTTCACTTACAAAAATGGATTGAAGAGAATAGAAATCTTTTAAAACCACCTGTGGGCAATAAAAACCTATACATGGACGCTGGCGATTATATAGTGATGGTTGTAGGAGGGCCAAACGCACGAAAAGATTATCATTTTAATAATACAGAAGAACTGTTCTTTCAACTGGAAGGCGACATTAATGTTCGTATTCAGGAAGGAGGGAAAGCTGTAGATATTCCTATTAAAGAAGGTGAGCTATTTTTGCTACCTGCTAATGTCCCACATTCGCCAATGCGAGGAGAAAACACGGTAGGTTTAGTGATCGAACGAAAAAGAGAACCTAAACATACCGATGGTTTGCTGTGGTTTTGTGATACGTGTAATCATAAAATTCATGATACTTATTTTCATCTCAACAATATTGAAAAAGATTTTCTGCCAAGGTTTAAATCATTTTATGCTTCCAAAGAATTACGTACATGCGATAAATGCGGACATGTAATGGAGACTGACCCAAGGTTTGTTTAATAAATTTATGTCCATACTAAAACACCTAATTAAATGACAGGAGGAGTTGGCTTTGCAGGAATGGGTCGTTCTTCGAATAAGAATAATTTGGGGATGTTAGGAAATCGAAAATCGATGGGTGACAATCCTTATCGAGGTAAGAAAAAGAAAGAAAGAAGAGCATCGAACTATGATGAATTAAAAAAATTTAATAAAAAGAAGTTTATTCGAATGAAAAACATGCGCAATACTATTTTTTGGAGCATCCTTATTATTATTTCATTTACGCTTTTCTTCGTTTATCTCTTTACTATAATGTGAACATGATTCTATTTACTCTCATACTACTCTACCGTTCCGTTTTAACAGTCCTAATCATCATTCATTTTTACTGGGTATTTGGAGGAACTTGGAGGTTTGCTAATGCCTTACCTACTAACGAAGTTGGTGAGAGGGTATTAAACCCTAGAAAAATAGATAGTGCAATTATTGGGACAGGTTTAGGCCTATTTTTATTTTATTTCCTAATCTATGGTCAAATTATCAAGGTAGCACTTCACGATTGGCTAATGGAATATGGGGTTTTGACTATTTCAGGAATATTTTTATTGAGAGCTATAGGAGATTTTAAATATGTAGGTTTTTTTAGCTTTAATTGGCATACTAATAACACTACTTCATTAGAAATAAATCAACCCATTATTTGTTAAATTTTGATAGTATAAAAAAAATAATCAATGAACTACGAAAACAATATCGATTATGCTCGAAAGTTGGATCAGGAAGATCCACTGAAAACATATCGTAATAAATTTTACATCCCTCAACATAACAGCAAAGACTGCATCTATTTTACGGGCAACTCTTTAGGTCTTCAACCAAAATCTACTGCAACCTATTTGCAAGAAGAGCTTGAAGCGTGGAAAACACTTGGGGTAGAGGGGCATTTTGAAGGAAAGCGTCCGTGGTTACAGTACCATAAATTATCGAAGGAGGTACTAGCAAAAATAGTTGGCGCAAAACCTATTGAAGTGGTAGCGATGAACAACCTCACGTCTAACTTACACTTCATGATGGTCTCGTTTTACCGACCTACTGCACAACGGTTTAAGATTATTGCTGAAGCGGGTGCTTTTCCCTCCGATCAATATGCCCTTGCATCACAAATCAATTTTCATGCTAGCCTGCCAGACGGGCAGGGATTTGACCCCAAAAACGCATTAGTTGAATTACACCCACGAGCAGGAGAGCATACCTTACGCAAAGAAGACATACTCGCCAAGATAAATGAAGTAGGAAGTGAGTTGGCACTTGTGATGATGGGAGGGGTACAATATTATACGGGACAGTTTTTTGATCTAAAGGCCATAACAGAAGCAGGTCACAAGGTAGGGGCGAAAGTAGGGTTTGATTTAGCACATGCCGTAGGCAACGTACCTCTTCATCTTCACGACCACAAGGTCGATTTTGCAGTATGGTGTAGTTATAAATACCTAAATTCTGGACCAGGAGGGATTTCTGGGGTTTTTGTACATGAGAACCATGCCCAT
>JAOULS010000023.1 GCA_029881895.1 Cyclobacteriaceae bacterium
TTTACGTATGAGGTGATACTTGTTGATGATGGGAGTAATGATCGTTCATGGCAGGTGATAACGGATATAAATAAGGATAATATTAACTGTAAAGGGATAAAATTTAATCGTAATTATGGCAAGTCGGCAGCATTGCATACGGGTTTTCAAAAAACGATTGGAGAAGTGGTAATTACTATGGATGCTGATTTACAAGATAGTCCAGATGAAATCCCTGCGTTATATAAAATGATAAAAGAGGAAGGGTATGAGCTAGTGTCAGGTTGGAAGAAAAAGAGACATGATCCTATTTCTAAAACGATTCCTTCAAAATTTTTCAACGGTGTAACACGGATGATTTCAGGAATAAAGCTACATGATTTTAATTGTGGACTAAAAGCCTACGATAGAAGAGTGGTAAAAAACATACGTGTATATGGAGAAATGCATCGTTATATTCCTGTGATTGCTAAATGGAATGGTTTCGCTAAAATTGGCGAAAAAGAAGTAACTCATCGAGAGCGGAAATATGGCACTACTAAATTTGGTTTAGAACGTTTCATTCATGGTTTTTTAGACTTGTTATCCATCACGTTTGTGTCTAAATTTAAAAAACAACCCATGCACTTTTTCGGTATGTGGGGGACTATTTCCTTTTTATTGGGCTTTGCCTTTACTGTAAAAGTAATTTGGGATAAATTATCTGCTATTTATATCTATAAAACCCCTGTGGTTAGAGAAATCACAGATCAACCATTGTTTTTTCTTGCATTGGTGGCATTGGTAGTTGGGGTGCAGTTATTTTTAGTAGGCTTTCTTGCCGAAATGCTCACGATGAATTCATCTTCTCGAAATGAATATATTGTGAGCGATCAATTAGGTGTCGATCATTAATTCATGCGCAAGTACTCCGTTATTATACCTGTTTATAATCGGCCTGATGAGGTAGATGAGCTATTAGCTAGCCTGACAAAACAAACGTACACTAATTTTGAAGTGTTAATTATTGAAGATGGCTCTTCAAACAAATGCGATGAGATCGTAAAGAAATATGAACACCAATTGGAGTTGTTTTACTTTTATAAGGAAAATTCCGGGCAAGGATTTAGCCGTAATTTTGGATTTGAAAGAGCTAAAGGAGAATATTTTATCGTATTTGATTCGGATTGCCTTATTCCTGAATATTATTTTGAAAACGTTGAAAACTATTTAAACGAATATCAATTAGATGCTTTTGGCGGGCCAGATATGGCGCATGAATCATTCACAAATGTGCAAAAAGCAATTAGTTACAGCATGACCTCTGTTTTTACTACGGGAGGGATTAGAGGAAGTAAAAAAAGCATAGGTACTTTTCACCCTCGAAGCTTCAATATGGGGATTTCGAAAGAGGTATATGCTAAAACGAAAGGGTACAAAATTACCCGAATGGGAGAAGATATTGAGTTGAGTATTCGTATTATCGAAAATGGTTTCAAAGTAGGTTTGATTGAAAATGCGAGTGTATACCACAAACGAAGAACTAATTTTATGCAATTTTTCAAACAACTTCACTTTTTTGGTAGGGCCAGAATAAACATTAGCCGTTTTTATAAAAAAGAACTAAAGCTTGTGCATACTTTTCCAGCCTTGTTTACCATTGGAATAATGGTGTATTTCTGTTCTTATTTTTTTCAGCCCTTACTATTTTCTGCGGGAAGTGTTTTGCTAGGTGTTTTTACGCTTCTTATAGGTGTTGATGCTACCATTAAAAACAAGAATTTGGTAGTAGGGCTACTAAGCATTATCGCTTCTTTCACACAGTTGATTGCTTATGGAGTAGGCTTTATAAGCGAAGGGAGTATAAAAGTGTTTTCTCGAAAGTGATTTAGATTATTATAGGAGGTGCAAGTCCCTCCTATAATAATTGATTGAAGTAGAAATGCTGGAAATTAATAATCAGAGTATTCGGTAGGGTAAAGCAAATAGCTGTCAAGACCAGACATGTTGTTTAAGTACTTTTTCATCACTTTTAATTTTCCCCATTCAGGTGATGCTGAAAAAGCTTTCCAATGAGCTTCTCTGCTTTCCATATCGGTAAAACTAGTGATGTACATTAAGTTTGGCATTTTAGCTCCAGAAATTACTTTAGCATAGAATACCGCATTAAAATTTAATTTAGTAAATAATGATATCTCTCCCCCATCATTAAACATGTGAATTTTGTTATCTCCAAGGGTTTCTGTTGACGACTCATAACTTCTTAATTCATAAACGCGCTCACTTCGTTTATTTGTATGAGAAGGCACTTTATGTATAGGCATATTGTCAAAAGCTTCCATTAAAGTAGATTCTATTCGTTGGTACGGGGCGTTGTCATGTGCTGCGTTTAAGTAGGTTTTACCATCTTTCTGATATGTCTTATCTTTGGATAGTTCTTTTTCTGATATAGAAAATTTATCTAAAGAAGAATAGGGAATAAGTACATAAATGCTTCTCACAGTATCAGCGATAGTTTCAATAGGCTTGAAAACCCCTATGTCGTTAATGCCTAAACGATGAAGCGCAGGCAAATACGCTTTTTCAAGATATTCATCTACTATTTTCTCTTGTTTTTCAGTTTTAAGGCTGTATTTTTTTAATTGATAAAATTCTTTTTTCTCTTGACTGTATGTGGAAGATAAGACGAGAAATAATGCGAATACGGTTAATAAGTTTTTCATATGTGTTTTTTTTGATAAAATTAAAATGATGAAATCGATTCTACTACTTTTTTTCAATTTCAGTTTATTGATGTGGTTCAAATAGTGTTTGTTTAACAGTAACCGTCTCTATCTTTTCTCTAGAATAATAAACAGGAAAATATTGATCTTTTGCCCACGGCTCAAATAAATTGCTGTAGAAGGGACTTTCTGGGTTGCCTGATTGCCCTGGTCCGTTTGTGGCAATGGCTGCATCCCAATCTCCTGTATTTACAATCATCCTGAAAGAAGCACCACTGCTTTGTTGGTTGTTCCTTCCTGTTGATCCTGGGGTGTACGCATTACCCCCTCTTGGAAGTGGCCCAATATTCAATTTAGCTTTTGTTTCGGGATTTGCGAATGTGCCTAAGGCATGATTCAAATAGGTGTGCTTGTATTTTTTCTGTCCGTATTGCCAAATAGAAATGTCATCGCCCAGTAACTCTTCTAAATAAATGATGCCATTATTAAAAGCATCAGTTAAAAATTGATCTCGACCTTGAACAGGGTTGTCACCAAATCTATCATCAGGAGAGGTGATCCATCCCATTATTTTTTTCATTTGTAGGGAGGTGATTATTTTACTTGCATCTTCTGGAATAAATTTACTTGCGGCAAGTATGCTTATTTGATTTTCCCAAGCCACATAAATAGCAGCTTCTATGGAATTTGGATTTAGGACATAGTCCCAATTTTTCAACATTTCACTTGCCGTTGCGGCCTTTTCTGTGAAAGTTAAGCTAGATAGGAAGGGAGTTAATATTCTTGCTGGAATGGAAAGGTAATCTACTTGCAATGCTTTCATGTCATCAATTGTTAACTTTTCCTCAGTATCGAGTACCTCATTCACTCGGTCTCCCCGATAAGGGTCTGACCAAGAGAATCCGATGGCATTCCAATGGTCATAATTATCAGGTGTGACACTTTGATTTGCAGTAGCAAAAAAACCTTTATCGGGGTTTAGCGTATTTGGTTTTTGAATAATTGGCAAATATCCCTCCCATTCGTATCTCCCATCACCAGGAACAGGAACTAGCCCACTGAAATTTTCACGAATAGGCGCAATTCCTACGGATTGCCATCCTATATTTCCTTTTTTGTCTGCCCAAACCATATTCTCCCCAGGTATGTGGCTATAATTACATGCTTCACGGAATTCCTCCCAAGTTTTAGCTTGATCCATTCTTAAAGAGGCTAAATAAGGAGATCCTCCAGGTTCGAGCCATGCACATCGGATGGCATAAGCGATGTTATGAACAGTATCAATATGTGCAACAGGGCCATGTTGGGTGTAGAATAAGTCTACATTCACTTCCTCTTTGTCTTTTATTTTTATGGTTTCAGTAATTTTATGCATATCTACCCATTTATCATGGTATTTATATTGATTGGGGTTGTTGGGATTCAACTCATAAATGTACATGTCTTCCCCATCTGTACGGAAAACGGTAAGTCCCCAAGAGCCATACGCATTGTGACCGATGGAAATGCCAGGTATTTCAGGTTCGCCCCCTCCAATTACGTCCCAACCGGGTGCGATTAGGTGGGTCATGTAGCGTAGAGAAGGCACGGCAATAGTTCGATGAGGATCATTGGCCATGTATGTATTGCCATCTGTCATACGATCTCCACTCACCACCCAGTTGTTGCTGCCAATAGCAAGAGAATCATCGGTATTCGTTGTTTGACTAAGAAGCTTTTTAGTGTTGGTAGAACTCTTGTATTTGGGATCTATATCATCTTCTTCAAAACGCACGGTTTTTCTATAGGCATTATAGAGAGATAAAATGTCGTCAAATAGAAATTCTTTTTTTATGTTGGGGTCTAATGTAATGTCTGGATCTTTAGGGTGAAACCACATGAGGTCTTTAACGGTTTCTTCTCCTATTTTTGCGACTGCACGACCAATTTGTAGTTCAGCACCAATATTCCCTAATAGACCTTGATGTCTTGAAATAACCACTTCAGGAGTCCATTTTTCAGGAGTGATATTTAGCATCTTAAATTCGATAGGAAGTTGATCTGGAGTGCTTAATATTTCCTCTATATAGGCATTCACGCCTTCGGTATACGCAGTAATGATTTCAACACCATCTTTATGGTAATGATTCATTTCTTCAGTCATATTGCCTCGGAATTGGAAAAGACGAGTCCCAATGTCTCTTTTTAATTCTCTTTCCCCTAAAATTTCGGCAACAGTTCCTGTAGCCTGTCGCCTCCAAATTTCGAATTGAAAAAGACGGTCTTTAGCCGCAGCATATCCTTGTGCAAAAAAGAGGTCGTGTTGATTTTTAGCGTAGATGTGGTTAATGCCCCATTTATCTCTAAGTATTTCAACGGGTTGTTTTAACCCGTCAATCGATATTCTATCTTTTTGTGCTGATGTACAAGAGACAAGATAAATAACTAAAGCTAATAGAATAAAGTAGGTCGATTTCATATTTGTTGGTTTAGTAATTCTAATACGTTATAAAATCACAAATTTTTAATGTTTGTTGGATTTTTTTTGTTCGTTAAAATAAATATCGAAATATAGAACTTGATATTTTATAGAATTTGACCAAAACGCCCAATTATGACTGCCAGAGCGTTCAGTATAGTCGTGAGGGATATTTCTGTTCATTAATTTTTGATGTAGTTGTTTGTTTACTTCATAAAAAAAATCATTTGTACCACAATCAAAAATAAGTTTTAAATTATCTCCTTTTAATAAGTAGACGAGGTTTATGATGCTGTTTTCCTCCCAGTTACTAGGGTGTTTTGAATAATCACCTAGTTGTTTGGAAATATCCCAATTGGCGGGGAATGGACGAAGATCTACCCCTCCACTCATGCTTCCGGCTGCTCCCCAGATGTCCTGATGTTTAAACGCAAGATAGAATGCACCATGCCCTCCCATACTTAGTCCTGTTATTGCACGACCCGTTCGATTGTCTATGGTGTTATAATTTTCATCTACCTTTTCAATAAGTTCTTTTGCGAGGTATGTTTCGTATTTCATTTGGGGATTGATAGGACTATCAAAATACCAACTATTATGTCCTCCATCTGGACAAACAATTATAATGTTGTATTGATCTGAATATTTTTTTATGTCGGGTACTTTTGAGAGCCAATTTGTGTAATTTCCATCAGCCCCATGGAGTAAATATACTACAGGAAATCCCACTTTATTATTGGAATAACTATCGGGCACAATAACGATGTTAGGAATTGATTTATTCATGGATTTACTAGCTACAAGTAGCGTATCCACTTGCGATGCATTTACATTTATCGCATTGCAAATAAGTAATAGAAGAATTAATTTTTTATGCATGTCTTAGGGATGTTCATTGTTCTGTGAAAACGATTAAACATAAACATACGAAAAAAGATTGATCGTAAGACTGTGTGTAAAGCCTAAATTTATAGATAAGTATCACTCCATTGATGGGATAAACAAACTTTTATTGAGTTATAAGGATTAGCTCATTTGAAATTAATGTCACAATTTTTTTTCGCAAAAAAAGATGACTTCTTCATTTGGTAAGGCGTATTTTTTCACCTCTTCGTCAGGTAACTGCATCACGAAATCATCTTCAGTTACTTTAAATCCAGCTTGTCTCAAACGATTGGCATAGTCTTTACCATATAGGCGAACATGATCGTCTTGTCCATATACTTTTTCTCTTTCCTTTGGTGTAATAATAGAAGCATCTTCAAAGGTTGAGTCAGGGATGGGGTGAAAAAAGGGAACTTGAAAAATAGCCCATCCACCTGGTTTAAGGACACGATAGAACTCTTTCATCGCTTTTGTATCATCGTTTACGTGTTCCATTACATGGTTGCACATTGCCACATCGAAGGAATTATCTTTAAAAGGAATGTTGTGTACATCCATTTTTATTTTTGCTAATGGCGATTCTATATCACCTGTAATGTATCCATTTCCATGTTGTTGTTCGAATGGTTTCATAAAACAGACCTCAGGAGCTACATGGAGCATTTTGAGTTTTGTTTTAAAGAAATTCGTTTTTTGGTTAAAATATAGCCATAGCAAACGGTGTCGTTCTAGAGAGAGAGAGCCAGGGCATAAAGCATTTTCTCTAGGGTTTATGCGTCCGTAAGGCAAAAATTTGCGATACCCTTTTCCTTCAATAGGACAAAACACATTGTTGCCTCTGTAAAAAATGGCCATCACTTTTAGCACTTTGTCACTAAACAATTGCAATACCTTCCGAGGAACAAATCGTAGAAAAAAGCTGATGATATACTTCATTATTCTGTTTTTGAAAAACAAATATAAGGATTTGTCTAAAGGTGATGTGTTTGTCTAATGAAATTTAATGTTAAATATTAATTGGGAAAAGATGTCCGATTTCGTTACATTTTCGTACATTATAGGACAGTTGTAGTTTTGAAAAATGCAATGTGTGCTAAATTGAACACTTGGCACGATTTTGTAGTAGTGAATAGCATTAACCAACCTAAATAAAATGGAAGAGGAAAAAAATCTTGGCAAAATATTAATTATAGATGATGACGAAGATGTGTTATTGGCAGCAAAGCTATTACTTAAAAAGCATGCGCATCAGGTGATTATAGAGAAAAATCCTAAAAAAATCCCTTTTCTTCTTAATAATGACACTTACGATGTGATTTTGTTAGACATGAATTTTAGTAAGGATATCACAAGTGGGAAAGAAGGTTATTTTTGGCTAAGTCAAATTGTGGAAAAAGATCCTCAGGCTGTGGTGATTATGATTACTGCATTTGGAGATGTAGAAATGGCTGTTAGAGCATTAAAAGAAGGGGCAACGGATTTTGTTCTTAAACCATGGCAAAACGAAAAACTAATTGCCACAATATCTACTGCGGTAAAACTTAGAAAATCATACAAGGAAGTTGATGAATTAAAGAAGGCGAAAAAGCAGTTAGAGGAAGATATGAATCAACCTTTTAAGGATATTATCGGCACGAGTCACCAAATAAATGAGGTGTTTAAACTGATAGAAAAAGTAGCTAAAACGGATGCGAATGTATTGATTTTAGGTGAAAACGGAACGGGAAAAGAGTTGGTGGCAAGAGCACTTCATCAACGATCTTCGAGAAAGGACAAGGTATTTGTGAGTGTAGATATGGGAGCTATTACTGAAACGCTTTTTGAAAGCGAACTGTTCGGGCATCGGAAAGGGTCTTTTACAGATGCAAAAGAAGATAGAGCTGGGCGGTTTGAAGTAGCCAATAAGGGAACGTTATTTTTAGATGAAATAGGGAATTTAAATCAGCCTTTGCAATCTAAATTACTTACCGTATTACAAAACAGGCAGGTTACGCGCATAGGGGATAATGTGGCTAAAAACATTGATATTAGGTTAATTTGTGCTACCAATATGCCGTTGGAAGAAATGGTGAAAGAAAATCAATTTCGGCAGGATTTAATCTATCGAATTAATACCGTTGAAATACATTTGCCTTCGTTACGTGAGCGTTTGGAAGATATTCCATTATTAGCAAAACATTTCATGAGTATGTATGTAAAAAAATACAGAAAAGATATTGAAGACATCTCCCAAGATGCAATTATAAGGCTTCAAAAGTATCACTGGCCAGGAAATATAAGAGAGTTACAACATGCGTTAGAGCGAGCTATTATTATGACTGATTCTAAGGTGTTACGACCAGAAGATTTCTTTTTTCTAACACAAAAGCAAGAAAATTCAGGAGATGTGGTAACAAATAGTTTTAATTTAGACGAAGTAGAGAGAGGTGTTATACAGCGTGCCATTAATATGCATGGAGGAAATATTTCAAAAGCGGCAAAAGAACTTGGGTTGACTCGTGCTTCGCTATATAGAAGACTGGAGAAGCATGGACTTTAAGAATATCAATAAAACAATAATAGCTCGTGTATTATTATTAACGGTTACCTGTTTATTATTAGCGCACGTACTTTATAAAGATGAGTTTATTATAACAAAACTTCTTGTTTTAGCATTATTGGTTATGCAGGTGTTGGCACTAATTAAGTATATGAATAAAACCAATACTGAAGTGATGCAATTTTTAAACTCTATTCAATATGATGACTTATCGTATTCTCACTCAACTAAAACCCCTAATACTTATGTGGAGCAATTGTATGATGAATTTAATAAGGTGCTGGAACGGTTAAAAGATGTTAGGAAAGAAAAAGAAGCAGATTTTCAATATTTAAAAAATATTGTTCAACACGTTGGGATAGGATTGGTTACATTTGATGATTCTGGAAAAATACAAATGATGAATACGGCAGCTCGGAAATTATTAAAGACACCGTATGTGAAAAACATTAAAGACTTAAGTAGTATTAGCGACCATTTGGTAGATTCATTTTTGAGATTAAAAACGGGAGGACATGATTTAATAAAGGTTAATGTTAATGATGACATTGTACAACTTGCAGTATATGCAATTGAACTTACGTTACGAGATGAACAATATAAGTTAGTGTCATTACAAAATATTCAGAATGAATTGGAAGAAAAGGAAATGGAAGCCTGGCAAAATTTGGTGAGAGTACTTACACATGAAATAATGAATTCTGTTACACCTATTTCGTCTCTTGCAGGTACTGTAGAAGAAGAATTAAGGCTACAGTTAAACAACAATCTAGAAATAAACCAAATCTCGAATGATGCTATTGAAGAATTACACTTAGCTGTAAAAACTATTCAAAGACGTAGTGTTGGTCTAATTCGATTCGTTCAAGATTTTAGAAATCTTACACACATCCCAAAGCCTGTAATAACAGAGGTAAATGTAAATGAATTGCTGGTTGATTTAGTAGTGTTACATAAAAAAGAAGCAAAAGAAGCAGAAGTAACGCTTACACTTGACGTAGATTCGGAATATATGATTATACAAGCTGATAAATCTCAAATTGAGCAGGTGATGATAAATTTGATAAAAAATGCAATTCAATCATTTGACGAGCAAGAAGACCGCATAGTGAGTATTCGAGCATACTATAATGATAAAAACCGGCCAGTTATTACCGTAAAAGATAATGGTAATGGGATAGACGAGGAAGCACTTGAAAAGATTTTTATTCCATTTTTCACTACTAAAAAGAATGGTTCAGGGATTGGGTTAAGTTTATCGAGGCAAATTATGCGTCAACATCAAGGAGTGTTAGGAGTGAAAACTAAAATAGACGAAGGAACAGAGTTTTCTCTAAGATTTTAATTTTAATTTTTTAGATTTACATCATATAAAAAAATGCAAATGGAAGATATCCAAAAGACGATTACCCAAATACTTGTTGACAAACTAGGTATAGCAGAAACAGAAGTGACAATTGATGCTAATTTCGTCAAAGATTTGGGGATAGATTCGCTTGATTATGCGGAACTTGTAATGGAGTTTGAACAAGGTTTCAAAATTAAAATTCCTGATGAAGATGCAGAATATATGCAAACAATTAGTCAGGCAGTCACTTATATAGAAAAAAAAATTAGTGAAAAAGTGAACTAATCTACATCTTGCTTTTATCAATAAAAATAGTTGTCAAGTCCTTTTAGGATTAATATTCCGTTTAACAGAATTTTTTTTTGTTTAGTGATGGTTTTAAATTTTCAAACATTTGAAAATTTAAATGCGATTTCCCTTCTTCCTTTGCCTTTTGCCAAAAAAAATGTTTTAATTTCATTGCATAAATATTATTGAATGGAATCCACTTCTAAAATTGTCATTACTTGTCCTCCAAGAATAAATGTTCATCTTGCAAAAGAGGTAGAGCATCTTGGTTTTAAAGTTCATAAAACAGATCGTATGGGAGTGCAAATAATTGGCACTTTTAATGATGCTATGAAATTGAATTTACACCTAAGAACAGGGTCTAAGGTTCTTTATCAGATACATTCTTTTAAAGCAGTTCACCCTGACGACCTCTATAAGGCAGTAAAAAAATTTCCTTGGGAGGAGTATATCAAATCCGATGGCTATGTAAGTATTCAGTCATATGTAAAAAATGACTTTATTCGTGATACTAAATTTGCCAATTTGAGAGTGAAGGACGGAATAGCTGATCGGTACATGGAAAAATTTGATAGGCGACCAGATTCAGGCCCAGACAGCTCACAAACCGTAATTTTTTTACATTGGCAGTTAGATAATTGTAATATTTACATTGACACTTCGGGTGAGACTATTGCCAAACATAACTACAGAAAAATACCATTTAAAGCACCCATGCTAGAAGCCTTAGCTTCTGCTACAATACTCGCTTCTGATTGGGATAAAAAATCAAGTTTTATAAACCCAATGTGTGGAAGTGGGACTTTAGCTATTGAGGCGGCATTGATGGCAATAGAAAAACCACCAGGCTTAATGCGTGAAAACTTCGGGTTTATGCATATTGTAGGATATAATTATTTGTATTGGGAGAAAATAGTAAAACAAGCACAAGAAAATGTAATTGAAGTGGATAGACTTCCTTTTGATATTATTGCATCCGACTTAAGTCCAGAGGCATTAAGTGCTGCTCGAACCAATGCACGGAATGCAGGAGTGGAGCACCTCATTACGTTTGAAAAATGTGATTTCAGAGACACTTTAATTCCTGACGATGGTGGTGTGGTTTTTTTAAATCCAGAGTATGGGGAGCGATTAGGTGACGAAAAGGAGCTGGAAGGTGTTTATACAGAAATAGGTGATTTTTTCAAAAAAAGATGTTCTGGGCATAAAGGATATGTATTTACGGGAAATCTAAATCTCGCAAAAAAAATAGGCTTAAAAGCGAAAAGAAGAGTTGAGTTTTATAATGGAAAAATAGATGCGCGATTATTAGAATACGAATTATATTCAGGAAGTAAACGTACATGATGAATAAAGTAAAACAGCTAGCTATAAATTTTTTCTACTGGCTGCCCATTAGGCTATTATTTCATCATATAAAAAACAATCAGGTACTCCTTCTTTTATGGATAGTGCTTTTTATGATTGTTACTGGTAATTTCGGAAAGCTTCTAGGTATGCCCTACCTTTTTCTTGATCCCGAGTACTTGAACAAGGTTGATTTTATGAGTTTTTTATGGATAGGAGCTACGCTAGCTGGTTTTACTACTGCCTACCATATAACTAGTTATATTATTGACGGTCATCGTTTCACTTTTATTGGTACTATTACTAAACCATTTACAACGTTTAGCATAAACAACAATATTATTCCTATAGTTTTTTTTATTGTATATACTGTTCATATTGTTAAATACCAATTTTACAATAAAGGAATAGCTGCTTCCGAGGTAGCTATGTTGTTGTTTGGGTTGTTTGTTGGGTATATAATAATGTCTACTGCTTTTTATGTTTATTTTCTTTTCACCAACAAGAACATTTTTAAGTATGTGATTTGTAAAGTCGATGAAAAGTTAAAACATAGTCTTCCTCTTACCAGAGTAGGAGCAATGAAAAAACTTAATATCGCTAAAAGGGAACAAGTTCGAGTAGATTATTATACCAAACCCAGTCTTAAGATTGCCAAAGTAACAAAAGATAAAGGGTTTTATGACAGAGCAACTATTCTACAAGTTTTTGACCAAAACCATTTCAACTTGGTGATTATTGAATTTTTGATTTTTATTCTATTGTTGGTGTTAGGGCTATTTAGACATAATGCATATTTTCAAATTCCTGCAGCCGCAAGTTTGTTCTTGTTCTTTACTATGTTGTTGATGTTTGCTGGGGCATTTTCATATTGGTTTGGGCGATGGTCAATTACAGTGTTTATCATTATTTTGTTGGCATTAAATGTCATGTCTAGGAACAATATGTTTTCTAGAGAATATCAAGTTTATGGATTAGATTATGAAATCGAAAGAGTAGACTATACTCTTAGTGCAATTAAAAAATCGAACAACGAAGAAAACATACAATTAGACATAGAAAACACATTGAATATTCTTAATAATTGGAAGGCCAATTATATGGGGCAGGGAAAACCAAAAATGGTGTTGACCTGTGCGAGTGGGGGAGGGCAACGAGCAGCATTATGGACATTGACCGTATTACAACGAGCGGATAGTATTACAAATGGGAAGTTAATGAAGCATACTTCTTTAATGACAGGCGCTTCGGGAGGGATGATAGGAGCCTCCTATTTTAGAGAACTTATTTTAAGAGAAAATACAGATAGTCTTAGTGTTTCTCCTTATGATTTCTCGCATACAAGAAATATAGCAAAAGATAATCTAAATGCTATTGTATTTAGCTTGTTGGTGAATGATTTTTTCATTGGCGGAATAAAGCATGATTATTTGGGATTTAGTTATTTGAAGGATAGGGGCTACGCTTTTGAGAAACAGTTAGATATGAACACAGCGGGTTTACTTAATAAATCAATAGCTGAATATAAAATGCCAGAGTATGAGGCAAAAATACCCTTGCTTATTATGGCGCCTACAATTATGAATGATGGGAGAAAGCTGTTTATTAGTGCTCAAAATGTTTCTTATATGGCTGCTGACCCAATATATGAAAATTGGTATGGAATAGATTTTTCACGTTTTTTTTATCGACAAGGGAGTGGTAATCTTTCATTTTATAGTGCTCTTCGAATGAATGCTGCTTTTCCTTTTATTACGCCTAATCTATCATTGCCTAGTAGTCCTCCCATTGAAATTATGGATGCAGGTATTGCTGATAATTTCGGAATTAATGACGCAGTTAGGTTTCTTTATGTTTTCAACAATTGGATAAGTGAAAATACTTCAGGAGTATTAATTCTTTCTATACGTGATTCAAAAAAAGAATTCCACATAAATCAGAATAGAGGGGTGTCAATACTAGAGATGTTTACAACACCAATTAGTGGTATTTACAGTAATTTTGAGAATTTACAAAACATAAATAATGATTCGCAAATTCAACATGCTCGGTCTTGGTTTAAAGGGGATTTAGAACATCTCATCATAGAGTATGACCCTGAATTAAATTTAAAAACGACAGATAGAGCATCATTAAATTGGAGGTTGACAGAGAAAGAAAAAAATAGTGTTTTAGAGAATGTTGATTCGAAAATCAATAAAGATAAGATGAGAAAATTAAAGCTGTTTCTAAATTAATAGGCAGTATGTTATTAAATTTAAACAAAATATCAGCACTCTTCGGCATCAAATTCAAGAGTAAAGTTAGCACCTTTTCCAACTTCACTTTCGCATTTTATTTTCCCATTCATCATATCCATATATTTTTTAGCTATTGATAAGCCCAAGCCTGATGAATCTTCATTGCCAGTTGGTTTTGCACTTAGTTTGGTGAATGGCTCAAATAATAATTTCATATCTCTAGGGTTTATGCCAGGCCCTTCATCCTTTATACTTATTACGGCTCTGTTACTTAATTTGTATGTCGAAATAGTGATGGTCTTATTTAGAGGAGAAAATTTCACAGCATTGTAAAGAATGTTCTCCAGCACCTGTATAAGATAATTTTCATCAGCTTTAATACATAAATTTTCGTTATATAATTCCTGTGTAATGGTAATGTTTTTATTTGATGCTACTTTTTTTATTGTATTTATGACTTCTAATAATATTTTATTTGTTTGAAGAATAGTTAACTGAAGGTTGGCTTGGTGGCTATCAATAGCTTTTGTGTCAAGTACTTTTCCAATCATAATTCGCTGTCGGTCAACAAGATCATTTATTAGATTGATTGAGTCGTTTGTTTCTTTATTGAGATCAGGATTAATGATTTTGATTATAGAAGTAAGTCCTTTTACTTGATTTAATGGACTGCGAAGATCATGAGACACCATTTGTATAAGGTTGTTTTTTTCTTCATTTAAAGCAATAAGTTCTTTGTTTTGCTTTGAAATGTTTTCTTTTTGCGAAATAATTTCTTCTTGGTGGCTCAGAACTTCCTTTGTCCTTAGTCCTACAAGCCTTTCTAAATCTCTTTTTTGTTTTCGAATGTTGTATAGTCTTGTTCGGTATATAATTATAAGTAGTGAAATGATAATTGTGAAAGTAAATATTTTAAAAAGCAAGGTGTCCCACCAGGGAGAAAGGATGTGAACGTAAATTGTATCACCGACTTCGTTCCAAAGTTGACCGTTATTGGAGCCTATTACCTTAAAAGTGTAATTTCCAGGAGGAACATTCGTGTAATTAGCATGACTGTAATCTAAAGCATTATTCCAGTCATCATCAAAGTTTTCTAGTTTATACTTGAATTGATTATTTTCAGAATTCGAGAAGTTTAATGATACAAATCCGAAAGAGAAGAAATTTTCATTATATTTTAATGTAATAGTGTCTATTTCTTCGGTCACTTTATTTAGAATATTTCCATTATTCAAAGGGGTGATTACTTCATTGAATAACCTGAATTCATTAATATGTACAATAGGAACAGTATTATTGTTTGTAATGTTTTTAGGAAAAAAACTGACCACATCAAAAGAGGCTATAAATATTTCTCCAAGATCACTTTGATAAAATGCTCGTCCGTTAAACTCTACTCCTTCAAGGTAGTTGTTAAAGGTTTCTTTAGATACATCAAACTTAGATACACCTTCGTTGTGACTCATCCACAAGTTATTTTCTTCGTCTTCTAATACACAGTATAATGCGATATTGGCTAACCCTTGTTTCTCGTTATAGTGTGTGAAGGTTTTTGTTTTTTTGTTAAATTTATCTAAACCTCCTCCGTAGGTCGCTATCCATATATTGCCTCTTCTATCATCATGAATGTGTGTTATTCGTTCGTTTGACAAGCTATTTTGGTTATCATCTTCATGACCATAATGGGTGAAATCACCTGTTTTTGGGTCATAACTATCCAGCCCTTCGGAAACAAATCCAATCCAAAAAATGCCATCTTGATCCTCCATTACTGTGGAAACGTTGTTAGAATGGAGACTGTTACTATTGGTTTCTGAGTGATTTAATACTCTGAATTTTCCAGTTTTTTGATCAAAAACATTTAGTCCATTATTAGTGCAAATCCAAAGATTGTTTTTTGAATCTTCAATAATTTGACCTACGATCTCAGAGCTTATGCTATTAGGGTTGTCTTTATTGGGTAAGTGTTCTGTAAAACTATCAGTTTCTTTGTTGTATTGATTCAGTCCTTTTGCAGTACTTACCCACATGGTTTTATTACGATCGATAAACAAGAACCTAATAACATCATTACTTATAGATTTTGGATTGTTAGTGTGATTATATTTTTTAACCTCAAGTGTTTTTCTGTTAATTTTTTTGAGTCCACTTACTGACGAACCTACCCATATAAAACCTTCATAATCTTCACATAATGCATGAATGTCTCCATTTTCGGAAATCAATTTCCCTTTATTGTCTTGGCTGTATAATGTAAATTTAGAATTTTGATGCCCGATTCTATTTAAGCCGCCTCTTAGTCCCACCCAAACATTATCTTCATTATCCCTGAAAATAGCTTTTACTTGGGTGAAATTTAATTTGTATTGAATAAAAATATTTGTTTCCGGGTCAAAATAATTCAAACCACCTCCATCTGTTCCCACCCATATTTTATTGTCCCCAGCATCGTGAAGTGCTGACACGGCATTATTGCTGATTGAATTTTGATTTCTTTCATTCGTTTTATTACTCTCAAAAGAGTTATTACTGGTCATTTTGGATAGCCCTCCCCCGTTTGTTCCTACCCAAAGATGAAGATTGCTGTCTTGCCAGATAGAGGTTATATCGTCATTATTTAAAGAGTTATTTTCATTCTTATTGTTTTTATAGGTTATAAAATTTTGTGTAGACTCATCAAGTTTATTGAGTCCTTTTTTAGTGCCTATCCATAGGTTATTAGATTTATCAAGGTATAAGGTATTGATGAAATCATCGGAGAGGGAAAAATTATTATCAACAATATGAGTATAGTTTTTAATTAGACCAGTTTTTGGGTTTAAATGATTTAGGCCTCCTCCAAAAGTGCCAATCCACAGCATGTTATTAGGGCTTATTTTTACAGATGTAACCCAATTATGGCTCAAGGATTGGGAGTTGTTTTTACTATTCTTAAAGGATTTAAAAATTCCAGAATTAATGTCATATCGATTTATCCCACCACTTCTTGTTCCTACCCATAAATTTCCTTCACTATCTTCTGCGATATCTGTAATATAGTTATCACTAATACTATTGGGATCGTCAATATCGTTTTTAAAAACAGTAAAGTTTGTGCCGTCAAATTTATTTAGGCCATCTTGTGTGCCAAACCACATATACCCGTATTTATCTTGGATAATGCAATTGATAGTGCCTTGCGATAATCCATTTTTATTATCGTAAAAATCTATAGGAAGATGTCCGCTTTTTTGAGCATAACTACCGTGATGAATAATTACACAGAGTATAGAGTAACTCAATATTCTGTATATCAATAGTTTGTTTTTCAGCAATGTTTTTACTGAATTATATATAAATATCATAATGTTTATTAGCCAACGTACCGATTGCTATGATACTAAAAAACGCTGATTAAAGCAATGTAAAAATTGAGATATAAATATTATTAACTATGATTTGTTAATTTAAAATCACTTTACTTTTCTTAATTTTTCAAGGTCTTGAGGGTGAAAAATTGTTAGGCTATCCCGCTCTTTTTGGTTAATTTCGCCCTATATTTTTTTAACAGTTATTTGATATATATGCAACAGGAAGTTCCTTATCGACCAAAAAATAAAGTTAGAATTGTTACCGCTGCTTCACTTTTCGATGGACACGATGCGTCTATAAACATTATGCGTAGGATTATTCAATCCACAGGTTGTGAAGTAATTCATCTAGGGCATGACCGAAGTGTAGAAGAGGTGGTTAATTGTGCTATTCAGGAAGATGTACAAGCTATTGCAATGACTTCTTATCAAGGTGGGCATAATGAATATTTCAAGTACATGTACGACCTATTACAGAAAAAGGAAGCAGGTCATATTAAAATATTTGGAGGAGGAGGAGGGGTTATACTTCCCGGTGAAATTCAAGACTTAATGAAATATGGCATTACTCGAATATACACTCCCGATGATGGTCGATCTATGGGGCTACAAGGTATGATTAATGATATGGTTAAAAAAAGTGATTTTCCAACAGGTGATAACTTATGCGATGAGGTGGCATTGATTGGGAAGAAAAACATAAATGCTATAGCAAGAACAATATCAGGAGCTGAAAATTTCCCTATCGCATCTGAAATTATTTTAAGTGAAATACATAAAAAAGCATCTACAGTAAACACACCTATATTAGGTATAACTGGTACTGGAGGTTCAGGTAAATCATCGTTAGTAGATGAGTTAGTAAGACGATTTTTAGTAGATTTTAAAGAAGCATCGATAGCAATTGTATCTGTTGACCCCTCGAAGCGTAAAACAGGTGGTGCGTTATTAGGAGATCGAATTCGAATGAATTCTATTAATAACTCGAGAGTATACATGCGTTCTTTAGCTACTCGGCAATCTAACCTAGCATTGTCTAAACATGTAAATGAAGCATTGCAAATTCTAAAAGCCGCAGAATTTGATTTCATCATATTAGAAACCTCAGGCATTGGGCAGTCGGATACTGAAATTTTAGATCATTCTGATGTATCGCTTTATGTTATGACTCCAGAGTATGGTGCCGCCACACAATTAGAGAAAATTGACATGCTTGATTTTGCAGATGTAATAGCACTTAATAAATTTGATAAGCGAGGTGCGTTAGATGCATTACGAGATGTTAAAAAGCAATACCAGCGAAATCATAATCTTTGGGAAACCACTATTGATGATATGCCTGTATACGGAACGATTGCTTCTCAATTTAATGACCCTGGCACTAATTCTTTATACAAATCTTTAATAGATAAAATAGTTGAGAAAACGGGTGTTAGTTTGAAATCTACCTTTGAGATTACTGATGAGATGTCTGAGAAAATTTTTGTAATACCCCCCAAACGTGGTAGGTATCTTTCGGAAATTGCAGAGAATAATCGTAGCTATGATAAAAAAGTTGTTCAACAAGCTGATGTTGCTCAAAAATTATATGGTATTGATACTACTATTAAGGTGCTAAAAAATAGTGATAGCGAAAAAGAAGATCATTTGATTGAGGGATTAAATGAAACGTACAATCGTGTGGCTTTGAAATTAGATCCACTAAATAAAAAAAGAATTGATGAATGGGGGGATAAG
>JAOULS010000228.1 GCA_029881895.1 Cyclobacteriaceae bacterium
TTGCCATTTATCGTTTCAGTTAATTTTGAATCAGCAGGTTGGTGATCTTTAATCTTGTAAATTTTATCACCAATAATTTGAACGTCTTGATGTTCAATTACATCACCTTTCTCGATGTCAATAATACTGATATCAGTAATAACAATATCTGGTGTTTTGTTAGTACTGCATGCAGTCAAGAAGGAAGTTATGATTATAAGGTATGATAAATACTTGCTAAAAATTGCTTCTATTGTTTTAACACGGAAAGTATACATGAAATGCATTATATATAAGTGATACACTAACGATAAAAAAAGTAGTAATAAAGGTTAGTGATTACACTAACCTTATTACATCCAAATCTAATAGATGTTACGTAAACAAACATTATCGGGCAGTAGCAGGGTTGATGATGTTTGCAAAAAACAGGCTGTTTAAAAACAATTTGTTTGTTCCATACCAAAATGCTCTGAAATTAGGATTGTCGGTAAAAGAAATAATTTTACCAGACCCGAAAACAGAAACATTCACTACTGCAGTTTTTTTAAGTTTTTCTAAATTTTTATTTGAAATATAACCACTTAATAGAGGTTGATTGGAATAAGTTATTGGCGTAGCATAGGAGCTATTTGAATACTCCATAAATAGTGTGCTGTTTCGGAAAACAGGAATAGTAGAGCCAGATAAACCAAACGAAATAGGGTGGGTAGCATCTATTGAAGCCTCAAAAATTGCCCCTCCTATATATTGTGCGCCATTACTATTTGAATAATCACCGTATGGCTTACGAACCTCACTACTGTCTTTTTCTTGTTTTTTGAATTTTGCCGTATTTAATCCAATTTCTGAAAGCCAATTAGCCGCAGATTTCATAGCGATGATAGTACCTCCATTTTGAATCCAGTTTTGCAATTTAAGTTTATCTAGTTTTCCGTACGAACCATTTACCATTACAAGGGTAGTGAATCCACTCATGTCATTTGTGTTAAACGTTTCAATTCCGACTCTGGAAACGGGGATATCCATTCGGGTGTCCAATAGGTGCCATGTTTCTCCAGCATCGTAACTTGACACCCCCCTGCCTGTAATAATTGCTACCGTTGGTTTTTTTAAGCCTACAATTTGTGGGCTTCCAAGGTTTACACCAGAAGTATATCCAGATTTCAGCGCATAAACATCTACGCCAGTGTCATTTGCAGAGGAAATCAAAAATTGATATAGACTTCCTTCTGTAATGTTTTGATTTTGAACAGGGATTATTATTGTTCCTAAATTGAATTTTTTGCCATCGGCAGATGTAAAAGGTGTAAGTGCAACTTTGCCCTTTATCCCTTTCGACTGAAGTAAATGCAAAAGTTTTGGAGCATTGTAATTGTTCCATTCAAAGGCGTAAGCATAATTAGTTTTTTCACCTATTACTGTACCTCTTCTTTTTATTGACTCATATTTCTCACCAACAAGTGATGGTGTAAATGATTTTCCAGCTACTTCGGCATACTTTAGGTTAAATGCCAACGGTAAGGTCCAAGCAGAAACATCATAAAAAAGGCTATCCTGAAATGTGGTTCTTTTTTCAAAAATTGCTTTAATTAATCGGTATTGTGGTTGATTCATTGAAACGATAA
The DNA here is from genome assembly GCA_029881895.1 of Cyclobacteriaceae bacterium. GTDB lineage: Bacteria > Bacteroidota > Bacteroidia > Cytophagales > Cyclobacteriaceae > JAOUKH01. The sequence continues at coordinate 1,608 of JAOULS010000228.1, forward strand.
AACCGTCTTTACCTATACCTTTTGTCGATTTGGTGAGTTTATTTACCTCTATTTTGTGACTTTCTAAAATTCTTACAAACTCATTTAATTTAATTGGATCATCATCGTCAAATACATACGCTTTCAATATGTCGGAAGCTGCTAATTGTAATGACGACTTGTAAAATTCTTTTTGATGATTTAATAGTTCAGTTCGTAATTCTTTAGCTGCTTTTAGTGTAGATAGTGTGGTTGTAAATTGATTTTTTATCGTAAAAGGAAATTTCAGAACGCCATTCGCTGTATTTCGTGCATGTCCTCTAGAACTAGCTTGTTCAAACAAAATTCCGACTCCTCCATTAACGTCAGGGTAGCTCGATCCTTTGCCATAATAAAAATCATCGAAACTTTCCTTTGAATAATAAAGTGATCCAATATTATCCAATGCTTTTGCATGATATTGGGCTATTTTTTCAGTAAGTACATAGGTGTTAGAGGGTGTTAGTGGATTATTCCTAGAAGGAATGCCTGGTTGGAAAAAAAACGTAGAATTACTGCCCATTTCGTGATGATCGGTTAGTATATTTGGTTTCCATTGCTGAAAAGTTACCATACGAGCTTGAGACTCAGGTTGCTGCAATGGAAGCCAATCTCTATTCAAATCAAACCAATAATGGTTTGTTCTTCCTCCAGGCCATGCTTCGTTTTGTTCTCTATTATTAATGTTTAATACTTCCGTTTTACTTTTATTGGTATTCGCCCAACTTGCAAATCGATTCAAACCATCAGGGTTATAGCTAGGGTCTAAAAGGATAACTACATTACTTAGCAATTCTTCTATTTCGGTTCCTTCTGCTGCCGCTAAGTGGTAGGCTGCTAGTAACGAAGCATTACTTCCACTTGGCTCATTACCATGAATACTATACCCCATATACACTACAGTAGGCATATTAGTGACATCTCCATTTTGGGAGGGGTCAGATAGCTTTAGATGTTCTTTTCTGATTTCCTCTATTTTACCTTGATTTTGAGGAGAGGTGATAGTAAGAAGTAAAAGAGGTCGTCCTTCATGCGTTCTTCCTGTTTCTTTGATGGTCACTCGATCTGATGCCTTAGAAATGGCATACATATAATTGACAAGCCGATCATGACTTATGTGCCATTCTCCAACTTCATGCCCAATAATATCGGAAGGTTTAGGGATGTCTTGATTATAGTGAACGTTTTTTGGTAAATAATAATTTATATCAAGCTGTTGGGCTATGCCAATCATTGAAAATAATAAAAGGACAATAGTAAAAGTTGTGTTTTTTTTCATAGGATAAGTGTTTTGTTAAAGCTCAAATAGATGTTTATAAAGCCGTTGATTTATAGTAATCATAAACGGCTAATCCAATTAAAGGTAAAGAGAAAAGATATGCTAATGAAATGGCTAAATTATTTGATAGAGCATAAACTAAAATAAATTGAATGCTATAAAAAAGAGGGACAAGTACATAACCCAAAGTGAATTTGAGCGAAGCCCAAAAAGCTCTATCTTTTATCGGTTTCAAAATTAAACTCATAATAAAAAACGGAAAAAAATGATTAATAGCAGCATACCAACAAATAGGGTTAGCCCAAAAATATTTTTTTTCTAATATTTTGTTCTTTCCTTCCTCTTTAAATTCTCCTGATTCTATAGCATAAATAAGTTTTTGATCGTAGTCAAATTGCTCTTTTAAATCTTTTTGTCTTTTACGATTTTCCAACCAAATTCTCTCAGTTTGCGAGTAATTTTCATCATTAATTGTTAGTATTAGGGGTTTTAATTCATCTGAAAGACGATTTTTCAAGGAATTCATCGCTTCGCCATCTTTTGTTTCATATTCTTTTTCAAAATCTTTTACAGGAATCGGATCTCCTATGTTCATAAAAAAGTTATCCCGAAATGCAGAATGGTTATCGTAGTTCATGCCTACAGGGATAACCTGAATAGTTAAGTTAAAAGCATTTCGTCTTTCAGCCTCAAAAACAATTCTGCTTACGCCTTTTTGTAACGGGCGTAAGCTGCGTTGAAGGCTATGATTCCCTTCAGCAAAAATTAATAGACTGCCTTTATTTTGAAGAATTTCTATACATTGTTCAAACACTTCATCATTTTTCTTAACTGCTGCCAACCCATCTCTTATTCTGTATATAGGCATCATGTTTACTAAACTAAGTAGCCATTTCACAAATGGTTTTTTAAAAACAGACGCCCTAGTTAAAAAATGTAATGGTTCTTTCATTACTGCTGCCATAATAATAGCATCTAAAAAAGCATTTTGATGATTGGTAACAAAAACCTTTGGTGTTTCTAAGGGTACTTTTTCTTTCCCCGATATTTTAATTCGTTTATAAAATAAACGAACCATAACTTTATGATATATATTTAATGCAGGGTATATACTCATTAAGAACTTGTTTGTAATGATGATTTAACACGATAAGCATAGTATTGAGAGGCTATAAAACCAGCAAATAAATGCCAAATGCCCCACCAAGCTGTAATAATAGCCATTGCTCCGTTCCCATCAAAAAAATTAAATATAAGAACTAAACCTAATGCCGAATTTTGTATCCCTGTTTCCATGGATACAGTAATGGAATTATGTTCTTCATTGCCAAGTAAACGGCTATAAAAATAGGCAGACACAAGTGCTACGGCATTGTGTATGAGTACTAAATATACAATATGAGTGTAATATTGTTTGAAAATATCGATGTTGGCAACAAAGGAAAAAACGATAATTGTAGCAAGTATAACGATTGATAATATTTTAATAGGCTTCACAATAATTTTGGTAAGCGTTGGTAATTTGTTTGCTACCAATAATCCAGAAATTAATGGAATAACGAGCACGAATAATATAGTAGATACCATTTTCCAAAAGTCTACTTCGAGATTGCTAAATAGTTCAGGTGTGTTATCAAGATGGCTAGCCCAAAATTTAAAATTGATAGGGGTTAAAAATACAGCCAATATAGAGGCAATTACCGTAAGTAAAACAGAAAGCTCAACATTTCCTTTGGCTAAAGAAGTATAAAAGTTAGAAACATTCCCTCCTGGACAAGCTGCGACCAAAATCATTCCTAATGCTAACCCAGGTAATGGGTCGATAAGTAGAATTAACAGAAAAGTAAGTAGAGGGAGAAGTATAAATTGTGAAGAAACACCTGTTAGCAACGCCTTAGGCTTTTGTAATAACGCTTTAAAATTTCGGATCTCTAGCGATAGTGCGACACCAAACATGATAATGGCCAATGCTATATTGAGCATCAGCAAGTTATCTTCATTAAAATTCAATTGTAGTTCTTCAAGCATATTTATATGTGTTTAAGTTTATTTTTTTCTTTAACCAG
>JAOULS010000229.1 GCA_029881895.1 Cyclobacteriaceae bacterium
ACCATTTTCATTGATGTAATCGAAAAATGAAGAAAGTTGTAGTTCATTTAGGATAAATAAGTTGCGCAATTCCTCTCTATTAGTTTTGTTTAAATCGATGGGGTTGCTGTAAAACTGAAGCAACGTTTCATACAAATCGTTATAATTAACGTCTTGTTCTTGGCTTGCAAATATCTTTTCAATAAATAACTGAAGATCTATTTCGGGTGGTTTTAATTCTTGGCTATGAGAACGAAAAACAACTATAACAAATAATAATATGATATAGAATCGTTTCATTTTGTCCTTTTAAAAGCGCCATAAGAAATACTCATTTGGTGAGAAATCCCACTATATCGGTCATGATAAAGTGAGTAATCGAGATGAATTAAAATATTATTTGGGATAAACCCTAACCCGAAAAATTGACGATTAGGAGAAGTGTTTATACCCGTTCGAATACTTAAGTTTTTGATAGGGGTGTATCCTAGCCCTGCTTTAAATGTAGGGCTAAAATCGAGGTCTTGTTCAATTTCTACATTTATCATGAGCTTTTCGGTTGGTCGGTAGGAAAGGCCAGCATCTAGTAGGGTTGGAAATCGTTCGTTTTGAAAGGTTGATAGTTTTGTTTGTGTCACATTTACGATGTATGCTCCAATAAATAGTTGAGGGGTTAGCTCTACAATGCCACCAATGTCAAAAAAAGGAACAGAATTATTAGCAAATCCTTCGATGTTGTACTGTAGGTAGTTTGCCTTGATGCCAATACTGGCAATTCCGAAACGATTGGCAAACCCCATTGAAATAAGTTGTTGATTAAATAGATTATCTCCTAAACGTAAAAAACCTACACCAATAGTCCCGAATTTTGTTGGTACTGTACTACTTGCAGACATTGTATTTTGCCATAGCGCATTTGGTGTGACTTTATAAGAAGCTGCAACACTAATTTCATTTATTTCGGCCAATCCAGCAGCATTTGAAAATACTGATCCATAATTTGATAGCGTGGCAGAAGTGTTGCCTAGTGCTTCATTAATAGCGGTAGTTTGTAACACACTAGTTTGTGAAAAACTTTGTATTGTGAATAATGAAAACCAGAAGAAGAACGATACTATATTTTTCATTAAATGAGCGTATATCTGTAGATTTTCACCTTTTATAAGGGTTGAATTCCATCAAAACAGGTGGTTTATATTATAATTAAATTCATTTTAAATAAAAATATAGTAATTATAATTACTAAAAACAATTATTAAAGGAGGCGATATTTTCTTTTTGTAGGGGTAACCCGTCTACGATAAGCTCAAAAAGTGACAAAAATGTAGTATGAAAATAGCAATATAAAGGCAGAAGGCTAGCTCAATGAAAATAAAAAAACTAATGAATGGTGACTGGTTTTAAGCTCAGGAGGGTTTGTTAGAGTATCAAGACTATTATAGTAATGGTCAGAGAAGAGGAGAGTGGTTTTGAATTCAAAAAAGGGAAGAAAAAAACAATAAATATTGACTAAAACTCTTTTTTCAGATCAAAATTGAACCAATATTCTCCTTCAGCATTTAATGAATATTCAAGACGAATAACAGAATCGTAATACGTGACAATATCAAGGCCTACTCCACCACTATAAACCCACCGATTTGTTAGAAGAGTATTTTGTTCGTAATTAGGGTAGTTATTAGCATAGCCGAGGTCGAAAAACGTTTTAAGATAAATAGAGTAGGGGACTTTTTTAAATTGATTTGGAACAAACCCAAAAAGGTTGAATTTTCCATCAATTAGTGATTTTTTAAATGTGGTTTTATTTAAGAAATAATTAACCCCTTCAATGATATAGGTTTCATAACCTCGGACAAGCTTAGATTTATAACCAAGTCCATGATAATCGGAGTAGGGCTGATTTTTAGGAGTACTTACGTAAATATTGCTAAAGTTGGACAGATAGAATTTTTTACCTAAGTCGATGTGCCTAGCATAAGAAGCATCAAAAGTAAACATGTTTATATCTTTAAATATACCAAACCCTTTTTGTTTGATAGTAATTTCAGTTTTGTATCCTTTTAGTGGATAACCGACAAAGTCTCTGTTGTCTTGTTTGAAAATGTAACTCAAGGTTAAATATTGTTGTTCTTGACTATTGTTATTAAAGTATAAAGGGTTTAATAGGTTAATAGAGTCGTTAATTTTAGAACTGACATATCCAGCGCGTACTTCATGAAAGGTGTAAAACCTACCTCTATAGGTATATTTTATGTCTGAGTTAAATTGTTGGAAAAGAATTTCTTCAGAATCATGAATGGTTGGTTTGTGATTTTCTGTTTTAAAAACTTGATTTATATTTTCCCTATAATTGACTTGCAATTGAATTCCATGTTTTTGAGCCCTATCAATGTACGGAATGCTATACAAGATGCCGTACCTTCTTGTAATACCAAATTGAGCAATAAGCTTTAGCCGTTCATTACTTCCACGCATATTGTATTGATTAAATCGTAGGCCATATTTAACTCGCTTAAAATCATGATCGCGATTTACCCACCAGTCGTTAAAGTTTCGATCAATTAACTCAAAAATGGGTACAGGAAAAGTATACCATCGTTCTTCTACACGAACTACAATGTCTACTTTTTCGGGACTTAGTTCTAAAACATTGATATCTACAGTGTTAAACAGTCTTGTATTAAGAATTTTACTTTTATCATTCTTTAAGTGCTCTTGTAAATCAGGTAAATAGATGATTTGACCCTTTTCAATACTAAGTTCTCTTAATATGATTTTTTCACGTGTTCTTCGATTACCAATAATAAAAATATTATCAACCTCAACGTAGTGGTTTGTTGTGGTATCAGCAAGAGTAGTGGGGGCAGTAAAATCCTGTGGACCTAAAAAACTATCAGCGTTAAAAGAAAAGGAGAATATGGTTAACAAAATAGCTAACATACCTTATCTCTTCTGTTATTTTTTAATAATCTCCTCATCCCTTCACAATATCATAAACATTTTTGATAATTATTCTTTAAGCTGTTCTTGAACAGCTTTTGAACTAAATGAGCGAATGAGGATTATTATTCCCGCAATAATCATCGGGATGCTGAGCCATTGCCCCATATTTAAAGGAAGATTATCTTCAAAATCGACTTGATTCTCTTTCAAAAATTCATATAGAAAACGTAGACCGAAGAGAACAGTAAGAAATATTCCAAACAGACGACCAGGAGTTGTGTTTTCTTTATGTTTATTCCATACTATAAATAGGATTAAGAATAAGAGTACAGAAGAAATTGACTCATAGAGTTGCGCAGGATGACGGGCAACACCTGACACTTTCACTTGAGCAATAAATTGTCCTCTTTTTTGCTCTAATGAATAGTTTACTGGAGCACTAGGGTCTTGATAAATGTTATCAGTAATGTATGAATAACTAGTAATCATTTTTTTGAAATGACCCTCTATATACCCTCTTACTTTTGCTTCGTCATATCCGTTTTTGAAAGATAGTTGTAAATTAATTGGTCGATACCCTTGTTCGCTTACATCACCTTCTCTTTTAGAATAGCTTATTTCTTCTATAGGAGAGTCACTTCTAGTTAAGCTCTCTGTTACATTTCTGGCGAAAATAATTCCATGGCCTGCGTCTGTTGGTTTTCCTACAATTTCTGAATTCATCAAGTTCCCAAATCGAATGAAGCAAGCAGTAATGGCGACAACAATGGCTACTCTATCTAATATTTGTAGGTAACTTTGTCCTTTGCGCTTAATTTTAGGTGCTTTGAATTTCCATTTTTTGAAGGTGATGTCATATCGAGAGTAAAGCCAAATAGCGATTAATATACCAATCCCCCCTCCATGACTTGCTAACCCTTGCAAGCCCACAATTTTAAATTCTGGATAAAATCGGATAGGAGAAAATATCTCTAAAGGTCTTTCTAAAATCATATGGGGTTCGTAGAAAAACACATGTCCCAAGCGTGCGCCAATTATAGTGGCAATAATCACATAAATAGTGAGGGTATCTATATCTTTCTCGTCTTTTCCTTCTTTTCGATATACGTAGTATAAAATTTGTTGACTGACAATAAAGCCCATAGCAAATAGTAATCCGTACCATCTTACTACTAAGAATGAAACAATTTGAGGGTCTACGTTCCAGATAATAAAGCTCATAAGTATAAAGTGAATTTTATAAGTTTCAAATATGATTGATTCAAATGGAAAAAGAAACAGGAAGTAATTTTTTATTAACTTTTCAATTCAGAAAGAATTAGTAACTCTTTCAATTCTTCGTCAAAACTTCCTGACAAAATTGGGAACCTGCACCATGATTTAGGGTCTACACTAAAATCATCCAAATGAAACGAAGGAGCGAAGCGTTCTCGTTTCCATTGGTTTCTAGCCCACAGAAGATAGAATTTTTGAATATATTGTGCTAGTTGATGTGTTGAAGTTAAGTTTTCTGATTTTAATTTATTGAATACCTCAACGGGGCTTTGGTGTTGTCCAATAGCCAATTTTTCAATTTCTACCATTATAGTGTAAGGCATCAAATCATCTTCATCTGTTTGAGTATGTTCTGATGGTCGTAGCTCTGCTGTTGGAGCTTGTAGATTTACTAAATGTAAGCCACTATATCCAAATTCCTGTTCAGCCCAAACTAACCATTCACGAATAAATGGTTTATCAACACCAGCAATTGGGGCTATACTTCCGCTTGTATCACCATCCATGGTGGCATACCCTACATCACCTTCACTACGGTTAGAAGTAGTTATTAAAAGTTTGTTCTCAATATTTGCCAGCATCCAAATAATGGGAGAACGGGAACGTGCTTGAATATTTTGGAGCGCTAAATCATCTTTTTCCCAGCTTAATTTTCTTCCTAAAGTATGTTCAACTTTTTCTGTATATGAATTGATCGCTTC